>JAZNSJ010000168.1:0-3319 GCA_045591155.1 Acutalibacteraceae bacterium
GCCTCGCGACGTGGCAATCCGCTATTCTCAAAAAACCACAAAATTAAAAGACAGGACATATTTGCCCTGTCTTTTAATTTAAATCACATCTTACTCAATTTTCAAATTTGACTTTGTCATAAGTTCATTAAAATCATTCGCAACAAAATACACATTTCCATCATCACTTGATGTCTTATAAGCGCGTGTATCATCCCAAAAATATATACCGCCCTCATCTTCAAGAACCCCTAAATAATCATATAACAAGAAACCGTATGCAAGCGTATCACCAATAATAATACATCCTTCAATTTCTTCACCATATTCCTTATTATAATTAATTAACAAATTACATGCTTCTTCACCTACACCATATAGCGAATCAATCCACATGTTCTCTTCATCAATCAAATCAACATGAAACCCGTGTATATCCTCTTCTTCAATATAATTAAATCTACCGCCATTTGTCTTTAACAAAAACTCCTTATAATCATTTGGAAACTTATGTCCTAATCTTTCTTCCGTATTCTTTACTTGCTCTATTGATAACGAACCATTTTTTTCAAATGCCATGTTTTATTTTCTCCTTTTCATTAAAGCGTGTCCACCTTTATGTGTAAATCTCCTATGAATTTCCCCGTCAACTTCTTGCATGGTATGACCATCTTGCGAATGATGCCAAACATTATTTGTTTTTCGAGGTCCATTTGGTGCTAATGCATTTGCCTTTCTTCGATCAATCCAACGATTTATAAAACCACCTATATCAACTTCCTGTACAACTGCTTCTGCGCCTTTGTAATCTGGATATCCATTTATGTACTTAACACTTTTACCATGCCAATCAGTATATACCCAATTTCCATATTCATCAATTGTTATACTGCCACCCGCCTTAATCCAATCCTTAGGAATACGAGAATATGGCGGTTTAGTTTTTAAAATATCTTTAGTTATATTATCAAGTGTTAACTCTATTATACCATTTTCACTATCATTGTCAAATGTTTCCAACTGACTATTTTCGACATTTTTTGCATTTTCATCACTTTTGCTTTTTCTACTACCTTCCCAAAGCCCTTCAATAAACGCTTTAGGGTTAATATAATTGTTATGTCCTTCTAGTTTTCCATTGATGTTTTCTTTATCAGCCGCTAATGTTTCGCTAATCTCTTCATCCAATTGTTTTACATCGTTATCCTCTATTCCTTTATATAAATTTTGTTCTTCTTTACTAAAACTTTTATTTATATCATCGATAGATGCCCTGTTTCTTATTGTTCGATCTTTTAAAGAAGCATAAATTTTGTTTTTTTCACTCGGTTTTAATTTTTCATTTGATACACTTGCCTTATATGTATCATTTACATTATTTTCCTCTGTCTCTGTAAGTTTTGAAGTGGGATCAATGCCCTGTGTTTTGGATTTAACTATATCAAAACCACTAAATCCACCACCCATTAATACGCCACCAATAAACGCATCCCACAAATCTTCCGCCGAAAGTATTTCATTCCACTCATTTTCACTTAAATAAGTAAGTTTTCTACCCACACTACTTGCGACTTCTGTTAATACCTCTTCCGCACCTTCACCGGTTACATCCATACCAAATTTCATCAAAGTCCTGACAAGTTTGTTTGAAACTTTCGTAGAAAGCCACCTTACCGCTGTTTCGTCTGCGCTTGTGCCCTTAAGCAGTTCTATACCGCTTGATAATTTTTCAAACATAATTTCTGCACCAGCATTAATCAAGCCACTTAAACCTGCTTCAAAATGTGTTGCATCTTGCTGATATGCTTGTTCAATTTCACTGCCAAATGCATTGACACCGGCAGAAATTGGAGTAAGCGCCGGTGTGATAGCGCCTAATGCTTTTGAGCCAGCCATGTGTGCTATCGACTGTACAATTTCGTCCGATTTTTCACCAAGTATAGAGTTTTCTTCTGTCTTTCCACCATTAATTAAAAGATTTGTCCATCCTACTGGGTCAGCATAATTTGTTATTGCCTTACCCCATTTTTCCGTTTTCAACCCTTGGCAAATACGTTGTTGTATTTTGCGCTTCTTTATTTTTTGATTCTTTTATATCCTGCGAAACCGACTTCTTTTTAGCGTCCTTTTTTTCATTATTTTTCTTGTTTTTAAATGTTTTATAAAAATCCCAAAGTTGATATCCATCCGCAAACTCACCGGTTTCATACCACTTTTTCTTTTTACTCTTCTTGGTCTTCGACATTACATATCTCCAACCATTTCATCATTTTTCTCTCCGACTTCGCCACCACGCATCATCGCCATCGCTCTTTGCTGGTCTTCTGGTGACAACCTCATAAATCGCTCGTAAACTTCAGGGTTGTTTTGTCTTATGTACTCCAACACTTCCTCATTACTTATCTGCTGTTGCGCAACACTTTGCGCCTCTATCGGCTGTGATGTCGGCAATTCATCGTTTGTCTGCTCAATCATTTGTTGTTGCATTGCCGCTTGTTGTGCCTGTTCTTGTTGTTTTCTCGAATTTACAAGACCGCTCACGTCAGGAATAAGACCTTTCGGTATACGTTCAAGATACTCAATAAAATTAATTTGTTGCGCCGATAACAAATTACCCAAATTCGCAATCGATACCGCCTCACTCCAAAGAGTCGACGCCCCAACGTCAATCTTTGCAGTAATAACCAAGTCTTTATAACGGTCAGCGTCAAAAACCATATATTTAACACTACCACCATCATTTATCTTTATAGAGCGTCTGCCATACATAGTAATCCAAAAATCTGCCCAAATACGCGCCACGTCCTCGTTAGCGCTATAAAACCTGTTTTGATACATCTGCATCGGCGCAATAGCCGCCTCGCGCGCCTGCACAATAGCAGTAGCATTATCAGGTCTGAAATTACCAAGCGCTACGTCGTTAGCGCCATTATCCATAAGCACGTTTTGAGCAAAAGCATCAGTAAAGTTTAAAAATGCCGCGCCATAGTTAGGCGGCGTCACGTAACGTATTGCGCTCATCATATCCTCTGCCGAGCCGTAAATTTTCACCACTTCAGCAGGGTCGTTACTTATGCCGTCGGGTATTAAATCTCCGTTTATAATGGTCTTCGGCATACCTGTGTTTTGCATCGCCCACACCGATATCGAATGTGCCTGATTAAGCGCGATTTGGTTTGGGATTTGATAGGTTACCTCACTGTCGCCATAAGCGCAACTACGTCGGCGTTCCCAAATAAATTTTGCAATCGGATACCTGTGTATAAGTAAATTCCACTCAGGTCTTATCACTGCGTTTTCAGTGACCGTCTTGCCCCAAACTGTGCAATTGCCATCGTCA
>JAZNSJ010000169.1:0-2373 GCA_045591155.1 Acutalibacteraceae bacterium
ATTTTGCTTTTGCGCTAATGATTGCGGTTGCATTGTCATACCATACCCCGCAGCATTACCAAGCATATAAAGCATTGTTTCAATAAGTGTCGATTTTCCATTGCGTGTTGAGGCTCCATATAAAATAAAGCATGTTTCAAGTTCAGTTTTAGCAGTTAACGAATAACCTAATATTTTTTGTAAATATTTAATTTTTTCACCATCGCCCTGCATTATCTGATTAATAAATTTTTCCCAATCCGCCGATTTTACATTTGGATCGTGCACAACATTACTTATTTTTGATAATAAATCATCCGGGTTATGTGGTTTAAACTCGTGTGTTATTAAATTTAAAGTTCCATTTTGACAGTTGAACAAATCCAAATTCTTATCAAAATCAGCTTGTGACACACAGTTGATGTCGCGGCTATCTTTTATCATTATTTCACGATATCTTAATTGTCCTAATTTGCAAACGTATTCAGAGTAAATTTTTCTTTGCTGTTCGTCTTCTATTGTAGTTAAGTATACGTATAAGGCATCTGCAAGTTCCTTTGCTTTTTTTAGAGCGTGCATGCCGCTTTCATCCATAATCCACACTTTACCATTATAAAAATACCATTCTTTTGCAGTAGTGTTATAGCGGCATTCGTTCCGATAAATATGAGCAAACAGTTCCCCGGAGCCTTTATCGTTTAATGCGAAATTTTTATGCGGTTCAATTTCAACTAATCTTTCAACTATTTTACTGTTTATGTTATGTAAGACAATATTTGGTTTTTTACTTTTGCTGTATTCATATTCCTTTGATAAGCTTTTATAATCAACTTCTGCAGCGGTAATAAGCATGTCCGCATCTTTAAGACATTTAAGCTCCTTTGCCCTATTGCGAATAGCAATCTTTAACTTAGCCTTATCAAATTCATTATCAACATCAAAAATATTTATAATTGTATTTTCGCTTAATAAATCATCCTTTGACATATTTTCAATTGCTGATGTTGTTATATCATTGCTCACTTATTCGCCTTCTTTCGTTTTCGGCACAATCTAACAAATGCCGTGCATATTCTATATTTTGTAAAGCGTTTATAAACTCGGGCGCAGGCTCTGCATCGGGACCACACGGATAATGTCGCTTAATAATATTTTCATATTCGAGCACTTTATCTAACGCTTCCCAATACTGTTTATCTGCTATCTCTTTTTGTTCGTTCTTTATTGTTTGTGCCGCTTTACGCCTATTAAGTTCTTTTTGCCTTTGTCTATACTGTGAAAAAGTAGGTTGATTTGTAAGTCCTAAATTAAAATCGCAATCAAGCTGCTTTACAGCTTCGCGAAAATCAATGTTAAACAATTTTTGGATAAAACGGATTATATCGCCTGATTCACAACAGCCAAAGCAATAAAAAGAATTAGTATCGGGATAGACTGTAAATGATGCGGTCTTTTCACTATGTAAAGGACAACACATTTTATTTTTTACAAATCGCTCGCCGGTGTAGTATTCAATCGCTTCAGATATAGACACTCTTTGTTTTATTTGCTCTACTATATAACCTAATTGCATTGTAGATATTTTTCTAATACGTCCATATTTATTAAGTATTTCTTACCTGCTTTGATGTGCGGTAAAGAGCCGCTTAATATTAGTTGTCTTATTGCGTGTGCTGTTAATGCGGTATGTTCATCAGCCAATTTCAATTCGGCCGCCGCTTCGGTTATGGTTCGCATTCTTGGCATTACTATTCTGCTCCTTTCAAATAATCTTCTGCTGGTTTTACCGCACGTTGCATATCAGTAATTCTTCCGTGCATTTGACGAACAAAACCCTTTATATCCTCATCATCTAAGGGAAGATAATATCCGTCAGAACAGCTGCAAATAAATATACCTTGTTTTCTTAACGCATTAATACTTATAGTAATATCACGCTCGCTACATCCTAAGATTTTTGAAAGTGTGTTACATTTAACCGCGTTATCTCTTCCGGTAGCCAGGCAATCAATCAGTAGTGGTTTCAATTTTTTCTCGCTCCTTTCTTTCATGCGCTTTTTTTAGCCAATAGTTATTGTTATAATCAGCTAGTTTGTCCTTATTCTTTTGTCGCCATTCTTTGTGATACACGCGCAAGTGTTCGCGATTTTTTTCGCGCCAATCTTTTTTGTATCGGCGCTGTTCTTCTTTAATGATGTCAGCGTTAAAATTTGACATTTCTTTCTTTCCTTTCTTTTTTTCTTGACAAAATCACAAAGTTCAAATATAATCTAATTAGATAGTTTAGCGCTTCGAACTTTCTAATGTGATTATAACAGAATTAAAAGAAAAAAACGAAAACAAGAACAAGTTATATAAAAAGATAGGTTTTTAAATCAAAATATCAAATAAGAA
>JAZNSJ010000170.1:0-8721 GCA_045591155.1 Acutalibacteraceae bacterium
GGTGTATGGGGCGATAAGCTGTATCTCATCAACGATGGCGGTACACGCCGACCGGTACCCACCACGAATTATGATCTTGAGCCTGACCTTGCGGCAGCTTGGCAGCGTGACTGTCAAATGGCAAAGGTAATTTCTCATCACGAAAGTGATACAAAAGCCGAAATCGAGGGTGACTTGACCGTTGCCTACTCGCATACCTGTGACAAGGTTATTCGTAAAATGAGCTTTGATGCTACACTCGGCACAAACGGTGTGTTTACCGTCGAGGATGAGGTCACTGCAAAGAATGAAGATTTTATAAAATGTTTTCATTTGCATATGATGGAAGAGCCAAAAATTGACGGCAATATAATTACCATCACACATAAAGGTGGAAAGCTGCGTTGCACCGTGCTTGAACCGCAAAATGCAAGCATTACTGCAATAGGTGGCGGTGACCAGCGTTTTACAACGGTAGGAATTCCCATACCAAGTGATAGAACCGAAAACCGCGAGTGTGGTTGGGGAAAAGTAATAATATCACCTAAGGATAAATTAAAAACGCATAAATTTAAGGTACAAATGGAAATATTGGATAACGAAATTTAATATTCTAAGCCCCGTAAAGAAATTTCTTTACGGGGCTTAGAATATTTTTGCTTTATTTTTGTCACATTTTATGATATAATTTATTTAATTAATGTTTTAAAGTAGGGGGTTATGCTATGAAAGAAAAGCAAAAACAAAAAAAGTGGATTAAATTCCGTCATCGCATAGTACGAAATCTTCTATACATATTTCTTTATCCGTATTCACGCATTAAATATGGCATAACCATAGAAAAATTTAAAGAGCAAAAAAAGACACCCTATTTGGTACTGCTTAATCACCAAACACCCTTTGACCAATTTTTTGTTGGCATGGCGTTTCGCGGTCCTATATATTATCTTGCTACCGAGGATATTTTTTCAATGGGCTTTTTATCAAGTATAATAAGATATCTCGTAGCGCCAATCCCCATAAAAAAGCAAACAAGCGATGTAAGGGCGGTAAAGCAGTGCATCCGTGTAGCTCGTGAGGGCGGCACAATTTGTATAGCCCCTGAGGGTAACCGCACCTATAGTGGAAGAACCGAATATATGAGTGATTCTATTGCCTCGCTTGCAAAAATGTTAAAGTTACCCATAGCGCTTTATCGCTTAGAGGGTGGCTATGGTGTTGAGCCTCGTTGGAGCGACGTTGTGCGACGGGGTAAAATGCGCGGCTATGTGTCGCAGGTTATTGAACCTGAAGAGTACAAGTCTATGTCAAACGAAGAGCTTTTTAAAATTATAGAACAGGGTCTTTTTGTTGATGAAGCGTGTGTAGACAGCGAGTTTTACCACAAAAAACGCGCAGAATATCTTGAAAGAGCTATGTATGTATGCCCGTTTTGCGGGCTTACAAAATTTAATAGTGAAAATGAATTTTGCGAGTGCAAAAATTGCGGCGCAAAAATAGAATACCAAACAAGCAAGCAAATCAAGGGCGTAAACTGCGAGTTTCCGTTTGAGTTTGTTGCCGATTGGTATGATTATCAAAAGGAATTTATCAATAAGCTAGACATAAACGAGTACGTAAATGCACCGATATATTATGACGAGGCGTCGATTTTTGAGGTTATAATAAACAAAAAGAAGTTGCCTTTTAAACTTCAGGCAAATATATCGCTTTATGGTGATAAAATTGTTTTTAACGAGGGCGAACACGATGAATTAAGGCTTGACTTTGCCGAAATTTCAGCCGTATCAGTGCTTGGCAGAAATAAGCTTAACATTTATTTTGGTGATAAAGTTTATCAGTTAAAGGGCGACAAACGCTTTAATGCACTTAAATATGTGCACATTTATTACCGACACAAAAACGTGACTAAAGGAGAAGAAAATGAGCAATTTTTGGGATTATAATGTCTGGAGCACAATACTTTTAATTTCGATGTTGCTGGGCAGCCTACTTGCTGGTAATATTGTAAAAAAAGGTATACCGTTTTTGCGCAATTCGCTTATACCAACGTCGGTTTTGGGTGGTACAATACTTATAATTGTTGCCGCAATTTATAAGGCTGTTACGGGTAACGTTGTGTTCGATACAGAACTTTTTGGCGGTAACGGGACAGCAACACTTGAAACTATTACATATCACGCGTTGGCGCTCGGTTTTATTGCATCGGCATTAAAAACTTCTGAAAATAAACTTTCAGGCAAGCGTGCAACTGAAATTTTTAACACAGGTGTTACGACGGTTTCTACTTATTTGATTCAAGCGATAGTCGGTATAGCTATCACGCTTATTGCGGCGCTTGTTATCAGTAATTTCTTTAAAGCAGCGGGCATACTGCTACCATTTGGCTATGGTCAGGGCACAGGTCAAGCGCTTAATTACGGCAATATATATGAGACCGAATATGGTTTTGACGGTGGCAAAAGTTTTGGTCTTACCATTGCGGCTCTTGGATTTTTAAGTGCAAGCTTTGGCGGTGTAATCCATCTTAACATAATGAAAAAGCGCGGCAAACTAAAGTTGTCTGACGCAAAATTCAAGCTAAACAATGAAACAATTGAATCTGAAAATGAAATACCCATGCAGGAAAGCGTTGATAAGCTGACAATTCAGGTGGCACTTATCTTTATGGCTTATGTTCTGACGTACGTGTTTATGGGATTACTTGGCAAATTATTACCTGGTATGAGATCTACGATTTACGGATTCAACTTTCTTTTGGGCGTGCTGTCGGCAACACTTGTAAAGGGTATTATGAAATTTTTTAAAAAGATTTCTACCCAGAAAAAAGATTACACAAATAACTTTTTGTTAACACGCACCAGCAATTTCTTTTTTGATATAATGGTTGTTGCAGGTATTGCAGCAATAAGACTTGATACTTTAGAAAAATATTGGGGCATTATGCTTATACTCGGTGCGGCAGGTCTTGTTGTCACCTATATTTACAACCGCATTGTTGCAAAAACTCTCTTTAAAGACTATTCGGAAGAGCAGTTTTTGGCTATGTTTGGTATGCTCACGGGTACCGCCAGCACAGGTGTTATATTACTTCGCGAGATTGATGGCGACTTCAAAACCCCTGCGGCAGATAACCTTGTGTATCAGAACTTCCCCGCAATTGCATTCGGTTTTCCGATAATGCTGATAGCTACCTTTGCACCGGGTCATGAATTGTTTACACTTGGTATTCTTGTGGCATTCTTTGTTGTTATGAATATCATTCTTTTCAGAGAGCAGATATTTAAAAAGAAAAACAAAAAATGATATAGTATTTTCTGGCAGGGGTTAGGCTCCTGCCTTTTTCGTTGGGACAAAAAGTGTCGCTTGACAAACAATACTGTGTGTTGTATAGTATTATGCAAAGGGAGGTATGTTATGGATATTCAACTCAAACGCGGACTGTTAGATGTATGTGTTCTTGCCGCTATAAAGGGCGAGGATTCTTACGGATACCAAATAATAAAGGATATAAAGCCTTTTGTAGAAATATCGGAATCGACACTTTATCCCATTTTGCGCCGACTTGAAGTTGCCAATTTACTTACTGTACGCAATGCCGAGCATAACGGTAGGTTGCGTAAATACTATCATATTACCGATTTAGGACTAAAACGCATAGAAGATTTTAAGTGCGAATGGAACGAAATAATCGGTATTTATAACTTTGTAACAAGGGAGGAAGTAAAATGAATAGGGCAGAATTTTTAGAAGAACTTGAAAATGCAATTGGCGGATTGCCAAGTGAAGATATACAAAAATCATTGGATTTTTATAGCGAAATGATTGATGACCAAATAGAAGACGGTTTGTCTGAGGAAGAGGCTGTGTCACAAATAGGTAAAGCAGAGGAAATTGCAAAACAAATTTTAATGGATACGCCTATAACCAAACTGGTAAAACAAAAAATAAAGCCAAAACACCGTATAAGTGCGGTAGAGATAGTGCTTTTGGTACTTGGGTCACCTATATGGTTATCATTGCTGGTTGCTGCAGTTGCGGTGGTGTTTTCAATTTACGTATCGTTGTGGTCTATAGTTATATCTCTTTGGGCTTGTGAGGCGGCACTTGTAGGCAGTGCCTTAGGTGGTGTTATATCGGCTGTGATTATTTTTGCTACAGGGCAAAATACCTATGCCGCAGTTATGATGTTAGCAGCAGGACTTTTACTTATAGGCTTTAGTATGCTTTTCCTATTTGTATGTAAGGCTTTAAACAAAGGTATGGTATGGCTTACTAAAAAAATCACACTTTGGATTAAGTCCTGTTTTTTAAGAAAGGAGATGGCATAATGAAAACCAAAATATGTATAATTACAGCCGTTTCTTTTATTTTAATTGGTGCAATAATTTTTGTGGGGGCTATGAGTATGTTAAAATGGAATTTTAAAGGTCTTAATACAACTAAATATGAAACCAAAGTGCACATTATAGATGATAGTTTCAAAAACATATCAATAGGCACCGATACAGCACATATAGTATTTGTGAAATCCAAAATCGGTCGTTGTGAAGTGGAATGTGTTGAGCGTGAAAAAGAAAGTCACACCGTTTTGGTTCAAGACGGTACGCTTGTAATTAAGCTAAACGATACGCGAAAATGGTACCACCATATAAGCTTTTTCTCGTTTGGTACTCCCAAAATCACGGTGCATTTACCGGAAGATAAATATTCTTCTCTTACCATAAATTCAAGTACAGGGGATGCAGAAATACCAAGCGAATTTACTTTTGATAACATTGATATTAAAGCATCAACAGGTAACGTAAACTGTAAAGCTACAACGGTAGATGATTTAAAAATAAAGCTGTCTACAGGTCATATTAACGTTGATAATATTACCGCGGGGAATATAAACCTTACCGCCTCAACCGGTGATATAAATATAAAATTGGTAGATTGTAGTGGAAAAATTGAAACTATGGTATCTACAGGAAAAACAGATCTCACCGATGTAACGTGTGAGAGCTTATTGTCAAACGGCAGCACAGGTGATATGACATTAACAAACGTCGTTGCAGCAAAAGATTTTAATATTACACGGAGTACAGGCGATATAATATTTGACAAATGTGATGCCAATGAAATTTTTGCAACAACCGATACCGGAAATGTAAGGGGCAATCTGCTGTCAACAAAGGTGTTTATTTGCAATACAGATACAGGTCGTGTAAGTGTACCAAAAACTACAGAGGGTGGTAAGTGTGAAATTACTACCGATACTGGCGATATAAAAATTGAAATAGGAAAATAGCTTATGAAAAAGAAAACAGTTCCGTTAATATATAACCAACAACACCGTATTAGAATAGGTGACTTTTTGGTTTGCGAAAATGTTTTAAACAAAAATCATCCGCTTCATCAGCACGATTTTTATGAAATTGAATATATAACTGAGGGCAGTGGCATACATCGCATAAATGATAGGTCATATAACGTACAAAAAGGTGATTTGCTTTTTATAACACCTATGGATTTTCACGGATATGAAACCCAAAACATAAAAACCATTACACTGCACTTTTTTGCTAAGGATATGTCACCCGAGGTAGCGCAAATGCTTACATTTCTTAACGCAGATATTGTAAAAGCTGTAAACGAAAAAACGATTGGTGATTTAAATTACCTTGTGCATGTGTTTAAATCAAATCGCGATTATGCCATTTTACTGCTTAAAAATGTTATAGAAATAATTATTCTTGACTTATTTGGCACCAAGGCTATTAATTATGAAAAACAACACGCCGTGGATAGTATTTCGCAAGCAATTGGGTTTATAAATATAAATTTTAGAGATGAAATTACCCTTAGTGTTATTAACGAAAAATTTAACGTGTCTCCTGCATATTTTAGCCGCGAATTTAAGCGCCGTACGGGTATGCGCTTTAACGACTATCTTGCCGAAAAACGATTTGATTACGCTAAAAAGTTGCTCAAAAACGGCAATCGGGTAATAGATGCCTGCCTTGAAAGCGGTTTTGGTACGGTTCGTAATTTTAGCCGCCGTTTTAAAGAAAAGTACGGTATTACACCAAAAGAATATGCAAACAGTAAAAATAATTCCTAAATAGGTATAAAAAATTCTTGCCGTTTATATCAACAAATGATATATTGAAAAAAATAATAATCAGGAGTTGATTTTATGGCAAAGATACTTAACGGTATTTCAATACCAAACATTCCTTGGGAGGATAAACCCGAAGGTTGTAAAGATGTATGCTGGAGAAGCAGTCTTAACCCAATTCTTACTCGTGACGATATTGAGGATGCAAACAGCCTTTTTAACAGTTCGGTTGTAGCATTTAACGGCGAATTTCGTGGAATATTCCGTTGCGACAAAACCGATATGCTTCCTCTTTTACATAAGGGTAAAAGTAAGGATGGCATCAACTGGGAGATAGAGGATGAGCCTCTTAAGTTTGAAAATGAGGTTGAAGGTCAAAAGTATGAATACGGTTATGATCCCCGTATTTGCGAATTAGAAGGCAAATACTATATCATCTGGTGCAGAAATGCATATAGCGGCCATTGGGATGAAGCTCTTGGTATGGCTTGGACCGAGGATTTTGAAAAGTTCTATCTTATGGAAAATCCGTTTTTACCATTTAACCGTAACGGTTCACTCTTCCCACGTAAGATAAACGGTTACTATACAATGCTTACTCGCCCTATGTCACCTGGTAACCCAAGGGTTGGTAGCATTCATTGTAGTGTTAGTAAAGATTTAGAATTTTGGGGACATCATCGCTTTGTTATGGGACCAAAAGGTGGTTGGCAGTCTTGTAAGATTGGTAGCGGGCCTACCCCTATTGAAACCGATGAGGGTTGGCTTCTTATCTATCACGGTGTTAAATCGACCTGTAACGGTCTTTGCTACTATGCGGGGGCGGCGTTGCTTGACCTTGAAGACCCCACAAAAGTGCTTTATCGCTCAAAGAAATATATACTTAGTCCACGTGAGATTTACGAGCAGGTGGGCGACGTTAACAATGTAGTATTCCCGTGCGCTGCTTTATGTGATGCCGATACCGGCAGAATAACTATTTATTACGGCGCCGCTGACACGGTTGTGGGTATGGCGCATACCACTGTTAACGAGCTTGTTGAATTTATAAAGAAAAATTCATTTTAACATTTTATAAAACATAAAAAGCATTCGTTTATACATAGTTTTGTTCGTGCTGTGTATAAGCGGATGCTTTAATTTTAAGTTGAAATTAAAAAGGTATAATGATATACTGTGTTTAAAGGTCGGTGAAATGTATGTATGATGAATTAACACCCGTTGATATAAAAAAGATGCAGGATGAGCTTGACTATCGTATTACGGTGGTACGACCTAAAATATTAGAAGAGGTAAAATTTACCCGCAGCTTTGGTGATTTGTCTGAAAACTTTGAGTACCACGCGGCAAAACGTGAGCGCGGTAAAAATGAAAGTCGTATCCGTTATTTGCGTAATATGATAAAGACCGCGATTATTATTGACACAAAAAGCGATGCTGATGTGATTGGTTTATTTGACACAATCACATATTATATTGAAGAGGACGACTGCGAAGAAACGGTGCGACTTGCAACATCGCTCCGCCGCGACCCGTTTCAAAGTATTATCAGCAAAGAGTCACCCTTGGGTTCTGCCTTAATGGGCAAAAAGGTGGGCGATAGGGTAGAGGTTAAAGTAAATCCAGATTATAGCTATTATGTAGTTGTTCGCAAAATAGAAAAAGGCTCTGATGATGAAAGTTTAGAAATAAGAAAATATTAAAATCAAACACCCAAACCAAATTCGGTTTGGGTGTTTAACTTTTATCTTTTAATAAAATACTCCTCATACCACACAAGGAAGGTGTAAATTGTCCATACCTTGCGCCAGTTGTCAGAATCAACATTTAGATAATCGTTAAATATTTTGTTTATTTCGTCACGGTTAAAGAACTTGTCCGCAATATCGCTGTTAAATAGGCGAATCACATCACCGTTATAGCGCTCGTCTGCCATCCACATTCTGATTGGCACTACAAAGCCGAGCTTTTTGCGGAATGCAATTTCCTGTGGCAATACCTTTGCGGCGGCGGTACGAAGAGCCACCTTGTTTTGCTCGTCATTTACCTTGTAGCAAGACGGCATACGGCGTGCTATGTCAAAAATACGCATATCGGTAAGCGGCATACGCACTTCAAGCCCTGCGGCGCGGCTCATTTTGTCAACGTTTAGGTAAATATCGCCCTCAAGCCATACTTGAATATCCACGTCAGACATTTTTGAAAGCGGGTCAAGACCCTCGTTTTCGGTGTAGATGTCACGCACTAAATCAATCGGCTCAAAGTTTTCATAATATTTTTTAAGAATTTTGCGCTTTTCGTCTTCCTTCATAATGTTGGTGTTACCAACGTAAAAGGTTTTAAGATTATCGCCGTAGCGCTCGGCATTGCGGTACATATTGTACCCGCCAAAAAATTCGTCGGCGCCCTCGCCCGAATAGCAAATGTCCGTGCCCTTGGCGGTAGCAATACAACCCAAGGCAAATGCCACAGCTGATGCATCACCCAAAGGCTGCTCCATATTATACATAACGTAGGGTACTATGTCGAAATACTCTTGGGGTGTAATAACACAGCGGTTAAATTTGCGAGCTAAAATATCAGCCGTTTCGCGTGCAAGTCCCGATTCGTCAAGTCGGCTGTCGTCATAGCCACAGCTA
>JAZNSJ010000171.1:0-3426 GCA_045591155.1 Acutalibacteraceae bacterium
ATTGCTATTAAACCCTTGTTTGTATTATTGCATTTTCTACGCATTTTAATCCCTCCGTTATTACATAGTAATCAAAATTATAAAAAATGTTACAAAAAAAGCCTCAAACTTTAAGTTTAAGGCTTTTTTGTAAATTATTAAATTATTCAGTTGTACTGTTTCTAACGGCTTCAAAGTCATCATAAATTTGTTGCGAAGGCGCTTTTGTAATAAGCGATACTACTATAATGAAAATTGAAGAAATTATAAATGCAGGTAGTAATTCGTAAATTGCAAATATGCCGCCAAGCTTAGCAATAACCAACTTCCATACAAACACACTCACTGCACCGCTTACCATACCTGCTATGGCGCCTGAACGGTTGATGCGCTTCCAGAAAAGAGAGAATATCATAAGCGGTCCAAATGTAGCACCAAAACCAGACCAAGCAAACGAAACTATGTCAAATATAACACTTTCTTCATCTAATGCAAAAATCATAGCAATTATAGCGATTACTAAAAGTGTAATTCGAGTAACCCACATTACCTGTTTGTCGTTAGCATTTTTCTTTATAATACCTTGGAAAATATTTTTAGAAACAGATGATGCCGCAATAAGTAAATATGAGTCAGATGAACTGATAGTAGCTGCTAAAATACCTGCCATTACAAAGCCTGCAAGAATTGCCGGTAGAGATGTGGTAGATAGAGTGATAAATATATTTTCGGCAGCCGATTTTGTAAGATGAGTTGTTGGGAAAATTTGACGGCCAACAATACCGATAAATACAGCCACGACAAGCGAAATAACAACCCAAATCATTGCTATTCTTCTTGAGCGTTTGAGTTCATCTTCACGGCGAATTGCCATAAATCTTAAAAGAACCTGTGGCATACCAAAATAACCAAGACCCCACGCAAGACAAGAACAAATGCTAAGCACACCGTATTTTCCTGCTGCATCAAAAACAGGTTTACCATTTTGAACAATCTGCTCGCCTGCTTGGTTAAGCGAAGGTGTTGCAATACCAAAAAAATCTAAGAAACCAGGTATTTCACGAGCATTATCAATAACAGCACCGAGTCCACCAGCTTTAACCGTACCTATAATTACAATCACAGCAAGTGCTATAATCATAACAATAGCCTGCATAAAGTCAGATGCGCTTTCAGCAAGGAAACCGCCAAGAATAGTATAAAGCAATACAAAAATTGCGCCTACAATCATCATAGCAATATACGGTGCGCCAAATAGTGTTGAAAACAGCTTACCGCAGGTAACAAAACAACTTGCCGCATAAACCGTAAAGAAAATTAAAATAAATAGCGCCGCAAGTGTCATTATAACCTTATTTTTCTCACGGAAACGATTAGAAAAAAACTCTGGCAAGGTAATAGAGTTATTTGCCCTAATACTGTAACGGCGAAGTCTTTTTGAAACAACTAGCCAGTTAATATATGTACCAATTGCAAGACCTATAGCAGTCCATGCCGCATCGGCAATACCGCACCAATACGCAACACCGGGCAGTCCCATAAGCAACCAACCGCTCATATCTGATGCCTCTGCGCTCATTGCGGTAACCCATGGTCCTAAGGAACGACCGCCTAAAAAGTAGTTTTCAGAATTTTTATTTGCACGCTTTGCAAACACAATACCAATTACAATAACTGCTGCCATATAAATGACCATAGAAATCAGTATTTGTATAGTATTACCATCCATAATTTGCCTCCAAACATATAATGTTAATTTATAATAACATAACCAAATAAAAAAATCAACACTTTAAAGCGTAAAATTATTATTAACTATTTTATTTCATATATATGATTTAAATATAAAAATTTTTTAGGTGTTTTTGTTGGTTAAGATGTTTTCTCATAAAAACAAGACCGACGAAAATTCGTCGGTCTTTTAAAAATTTAGTCGTTACTGTAAGGAAGTAATGCTACCTGACGAGCACGCTTAATAGCAGTTGTAAGTGCACGCTGGTGCTTAGCGCAAGTACCTGTTGTTCTACGAGGCAAAATCTTTGCACGCTCTGAAACATACTTGCGAAGACGAGCAACATCCTTATAATCAATTTCTTCTACACGGTCAACGCAAAAATGGCAAACCTTTTTGCGAGGCTTTCTGTGAAGTGATCTATCGTTCTTTTCCATCGAAAAGTTCCTCCTTTAGTAAAATTAGAAGGGCAAATCGTCATCCATACCGCCAATTTCGGCAAAGTCACTAGCATCTGCATTGCTGTAAGAAGTGGGTTCATTAGCTGCAGAAGCTGTCGCGCTACCTTCACGCTTTGACTCAACAAATTGTGCGTTATTTACAACAACCTCAAACGCTGTGCGATTGTTTCCGTTTTTATCTTGATACTTTCGGGTTTGAATTGAACCCTCAATACCAATCATACTGCCCTTTTTAAAATATTTGGTGATAAATTCAGCACGTTGACGCCATGCAACGATGTTGATAAAGTCAGTTTGCTGTTCCTCACCTGCACGATAATTACGGTTTACAGCAATGGAAAATGTGGTAACGGGTATACCGTTTGGTGTTGTTTTAAGTTCAGGGTCTGCTGTCAGACGACCTGTTAACACTACTAAATTAAACATTTAAATATCCCTCCATTACTTTTTAATTACCATAATGCGAAGAACGCCTTCGGTAATGCCTGCAATACGCTCAAGCTCAGCAGGTAATGACGGCTCACAGGTTATTGTTGTAAAAACATAGTAACCTTCAGTTTCGTCGTTGATAGGATATGCAAGTCTGCGCTTACCCCATTCGTCAACATTTTCAACTGTGCCGTTCTTTGTCATAAGGTCATTGAACTTTTCTTTAAGTGCATTAACAGCTTCGTCACCGTTTGCTACTGAAAAGATAAGAGCTACCTCATACTTATTGGCCATTTTGTTGCACCTCCTTCTGGTCTGATGGCTCCGTGTATTTAACACGGGGCAAGGAGCTAAAGTTGAGTTTATTCTCAATTAGCGACTAATATTATAACATAATTTTACATTTTGTCAACTTTTTTATTAAAATGATTGATTTTTTGTTATTACTATACTATAATAAACGCGAAAATGTACATTAAGGAGAAAATAATTTTATGTTGCTCGCTATAGATATTGGTAATACAAATATTACCCTTGGTGCATATGATAATGATGTTTTACGCTTTACAGCTCGTATTGCTACAGCACACGGTACAACATCTGATCAATATGCAGTTGAAATTAAAAATATTTTAGAGCTTCATGGTCTTCAAGCAGCGCGAATAGAAGACTGCATTATATCGTCGGTAGTACCATCAGTTGGCGGTGCTGTAAGTAATGCGGTATCATTGCTATGCAACATTGTACCGCTTGAATTAGGTCCCGGTGTAAAAACAGGCCTAAATATTAAAATTGACAATCCTGCGCAACTTGGCGCTGATTTGG
>JAZNSJ010000172.1:0-2240 GCA_045591155.1 Acutalibacteraceae bacterium
GAAAACACAATCTCTGCCTTTGTTGCGGCAGGTAATCGTAGCTACATAGGTATTGAAACCGATGTTCACGTGACACGTGACGGCAAGTTTGTGGTGTATCACGATGACACTACCGAGCGCCTTTGCAACGAGGATGTAAAAATTGGTGACACCGATTATAAAAAGCTTAAATCGCTGACATTAAAGCCACAAAAAAATCGCACCGTAGGCAGTGATTTTGTAATTCCCGATTTAAAGGATTATCTTTCAATCTGCGCATTTTATGATAAGGTTGCCGTACTTGAACTAAAAGAGCGAATGGCACCCGAACACATCGCACAAATTTATGCCGAGGTAGAAAAATATTACGACCCAGAAAAGCTAATATTTATTTCTTTTTCTCTTGAAAACCTAAAGGATTTAAGAGCCTTGCGACCAAACGCCAATATACAATATCTTGTTCAGCGCTTTGATGACGAGATTTTAGGCTATTTAAAAGAGTATAAGCTTGATTTAGATATCGGCTATTGGGTATGCTCCAAAGAAGTTATTGACACCTGCCACGAAAACGGTATAAAGGTAAATTGTTGGACAGTAGATAACCCCGGCGATGCCGAGCGACTTATGGACTACGGCGTAGATTATATAACAAGTAATATATTGGAATAATGCTATAATTTTACGGACGAGCAGTGCTCGCCCCTACGATAAATTTTAAAATTTATTATGTAGGGGCAACCATTGGTTGTCCGTTTTGTTTGGTACTATTAATAAAAAAAGTCATTGCGAGCAACAAAGTTGCTCGCAATGACTTTAATTGTGTTGTAGGGACCGGCATCCTTGACGGTCCGTTATTTTTGACTGTTAATAATTATATTTACGGAGTTGTTGACAATGAATTCCACTTTATGTGTTGGTGTTCATTTTCATTGTTCAAAGACTCAAATTCTTCTTTTGTTACAGCATTTCCGTCTATATAGTATGCTGTGGAAGCAGAATTTGCGTCTTCAACCCGCCACAGTTCAATAGTCTTATATGTTTTACCTGTAAATTCAAGCCTTGAACAGCCATATGTATTTCCGGAGTTTTGATTCCAAAGGAAAGAACCGTCGGTAAAAATTGTGGACATTGCTCTATGACCAAATTCAAAACCTATTACCGATTCGCCATCTATTCTTAATATCATTAAATCTCCGCTTTCAAACATAATTACAAGTTCATCAATATTGTCACTATCCATATCCACATACGCATACGATGATGCTTTTAGATTATAGTCTGATAGGAAAATATTGGTTTTATCATAAGCAAGGTAAAAATCTTTTTCATTATTTAAAATTTTCTCAAAATATTCGTTTGCGGTGGTAGTATTTGAATTGGCATCGGTCCAGAGTACTATCGCTTCACCGTTATGATTAGCGTAAAGCAACAAATTCTTGGTACGCTTTTTAAACTCGGCTTTAGATATTTCTTCATCCTCAAACATATAAAGCGCGTTCTTGGGGTCCTCTGAGGCATCTTCACCGTCAAAAAAGTCAACTATAGTAACGTTTAAGTCCTTATCAATCGTTACGTGTTCGTAGGTTATACCTGTTGAATCCCTATACCAAATCAAAGAGTTGTCGCGCATAAGAAATGCCGAACCTTCAAAAAATGCAGTAGGTGAACTGTAAAGCCACAAAACCTCACCGTCTTTAAACGAAAAAATATCATAACAAGAACCCGTGGTAAGCAGTTCGGGTGTACCGTCTAAGTTGATATCGTAAAAGGAGTATTTATTTATGCCCGGCTCCGAAATCAAATTGTATAAATCAGAAATAGAAATATACTCTTTATTACGTGAAAACGAAAGACCGTCAAAGCCAATGTTACGAGCGCGGGTTTTACCATTTAAAAAATCGTAATACGCATTTATGGCATCGGTGCATTGCCCGGTACGGTTTGGCAGATAAGCAATATAATTATCAAGATTGATTTTACTAACACTTTCTTCAACCGAGTTTGCAAGCCGCCAACCATTTTCGGTATTTTGCATTATAAATATAGATTTTTCGGGTAGGTCAGCTTCTTCAAAACCAAATCCAAAATAATTATCAATGCTTAAAATAACAGTATTATCAAACTGGGTTACAATTTGCAAGCTGTCAAAATCAAAATCCGTGCTATATCCGTGACCGCCTTTATAATAATAAAGCTTTCCGTCACGCTCTAAAAATCGCGGACTACCCGATTGCTCAAGATGGTCAGTAAAAAGTCGGTAT
>JAZNSJ010000173.1:0-7236 GCA_045591155.1 Acutalibacteraceae bacterium
AAAAACCTTTCAAGATTTTTATGCAGACTTTGTTGGTATACAGTGCAGTGACTTTAGCACACAAGATATTTCGGCTAAAGCAGACGGCACCGTTACATTTGTATTCTACGACAACTCTGAAACCGTGATTGAGTTCTTTAAGGCTAATGAAACAGAGTATCAGTACCGTATTGACGGTAATGATATGGGTAAAATAACATCCTCGGCATTTAATGAAATGATTAACAGTATTAAAAATATTGCTGCAGGCGAATAACCCAAATTAATAAAACAAAAAATCTCCAAGCTTGAATTTCAAGCTTGGAGATTTTTTATCTGTTTAAATTAAGATTAATTGTATTAAACAAATACTTGTAGCGTTCTTCTTCTAATCGGCTTGCAGGATGTAATACAGCTATCGCACCATCTACTGCAGCATCGTAATCGCTGTCGGCTGTAACAATTTTATAGGTTAATCTTGCCTTGTTGTCAGCGTTATAAGTTGTGTCGGTAAATTCATTTTTATTTGTTTCGGCAATAAAGGTATAATTACTGTCATTACCCTCAGCTCTATAAATTGCGCATTTTTGTCCGCACGTATCCCAACAAAGCTTAACACCGTCTTTTTGCCAATTTGCAGTAAGGTTGGTTACTGTTTCTCGCTTTTTAACGGTTTTAAATCCACTTAAACTATATTCTTTGCCGCTTTGAGTTTCAAATTCAACAAAAAAACCGTTTTGTTTTATTTTTATCTCATTGCCGTCACATGTAACGCTTACATTTTCAAAGCCCTCATAACGAAGCTTCAATTTGCCGCCTACATTTGATTTAATTAAGCATTTTTGTATTTTATTGTCACCATACACACAATCAACCGTAAAGTTACCACGCGCCTTAAGTCCTTTAAAAGAAATGTTTTTCCAACCATCAGGAAGCGCCGGCAATAGCGACACATATCCTTCGTGACTTTGAAGCACCATTTCGGTCATACCTGCCGTAGCGCCAAAGTTACCATCAATTTGGAACGGCGGATGAACATCCCAAAGGTTTGGATAGGTACGCTCTTTCAATAAATTTTGAAGCAACAAATAAGCGTGATTTCCGTCACCTACACGCGCCCAGGCATTAAGGCGGTGAGCAAGCGCCCAACCTGTTGACCTGTCGCCACGCATTTGAAGTGTAAGTCGCGCCGCATCAAGCCAAGCAGGTGTGCTGTGCGTTACAGTACTACCAGGAACAAGAGCTACAAGCTGTGATATGTGACGGTGATGCGCCTCGCCTATCTCACCGTAAAAATGTTCTTCATCGTATTCCTTTATTTGTCCGCTATAGCCAATTTGTATAGGTCCATAACTGTCAAGCTGTTGCTTTTCTTTATCAATAGTTTCATCACTAAAATTTAAAATTTCAGCGCATTTTAAATCATCACATGCATTTTCATAAATAAATTGTTGGTCAAATGCACAACCCACCGTATGATAGTATTGCTGCTTTTTGTGTGCCATTACCCAATCGCCTGACAAAATTTGTTCGGGCGAGGCAGAAAAACTGCATAAATATCTGCCGTCATAATTATCAACGCACTTGGTTAAAAATTTTGACATACCATGAATTGCGGGATATGAATATTTTTTAAGTATATCCTTATTGCGCGTAAAATCGTAATAATCCCAAAACATTTTAGATGTCATACCGCCGGTGCCCGGACCCGAATGGGTATACCTGCCTATTCCTTCAATTTGATACATCCATGACGCAGTACCAATAATCCAACCGCACTCACCTTCACCCTCTACATGGTTTTTGGGGTTTATTTGCTTAATCCAATTGGATGCGCTTACACCTGCCTGTTTTGAATAATTTTTCCAGAATTCTGCATAAGCCTCAAATGTTTCGGCAAGATTGGTGCTAAATGCAGGCCAATAGTTCATTTGCACATTTATATTGTGCCAAAATCCACAGCCCCAAGGTGTTTTATCGTGAACTGCCCAAACACCCTGAAGCGATGCTGGTGGTGTTCCTTGACGTGATGATGACACAAGCAAATGTCTACCAAAAGCATAGTACACTTCTTCAAGATAAAGCTCTTCGTTACCGTTTTTATATGATACAAGCATTTCTTCTGTGCTTCTGCCGTCGTCGGTTCCGCCTAAATCAAATTCTACCCTATGTATAAGCTCGGTGTAGTCTTCAATATGATTCTCGTATAAATTGTCCCAACCAAGCGATACAGCTTTTTCAAGGCAAGCAACAACCTTTTCGTGTGGGTCCTCGCCAAGCGCCTTAAAACAACCGTTCATAAAAACTTCAGGGCATAATTTATATGATGTGTCTAATGTATAATAAATTGTCGTGGTTGTTGCACCCTTAATACAAATTTTGTTTTCTTCTGAAATTAATTTACCATTGGTATCAACAGCCAACCGTGCTTCATAAATAAGCTCGCGCGACGGCAGTGTGCCTCGCATAACAATAATGTTTTCTTCTACAGTTATTTCACCTGTTCTGCCGCCCTGTTCTATAGAACGCTCATTAAGATAAGGTATCAAAAGTCCAATATCAAAATCGATGCCACCATTTTCGCAGCTAATTTTGTAAGCAAAAACCTTGTCAGGATAGCTTGTAAATGCCTCGCGCTTAATAGAAACTTCATCAGCATTATATTTTGAATAAGCAACACCTATATCCAGCAATAATCCACGTTCGTAATCGCAAACATTTTGATGGTTAAAATTTATTAAAATCTCACCAAAATTTGTAAGGCCACCAAGGTTTACCGGATTCGCAAAGGTGTTTGTAGTAAATTGTATACGCTCGGTATTATATCCACCAAAAACACTTGCCCCAAAATATCCATTACCTATTGGAAGCGAATATTTTTCCCATCCGTCATTTGAATTTTCAGCAGGAGAAAAATATCTCATAATTAAGTTTTTATTCATAGGCTCACACCCCACACAAAATATATTTTTATTATATATTGGCTTTTTTATTTTTTCAATAAAAAAAGATGATGCTTTACAAAAAAAGCATCATCTTAAAAAATTAAATTAAATTTTAAATTACTTTGAGTAAACTTTTTTTACACCAAAACAAAATGCCGCAGCGGCAAGCATAATAACAACAGCATAAGCAACTGTCATATCGCCTGTTTGTGGAGCAGAGTCAGAACTATCTGCATTGCTTGCTGCGCTAGGATCGGTCTTAACGTTGTTGTAGTTACCGCAAAGAATTATCGAGGTTTTGGCATTAATAACCAACTCGCTTGAGGTAAGGCTACCCTTAACAATTTCGTAATCTACACCCTGTACAGCCTCAACATCTTTAGACTTGTAAATACTCCAGCTGTTAAATGTACCGTATATCTTGTCTGATTTAACGGTGATGGTAGCACCATTATCAAGTGTATACTCTATATCTACCTTGCCTGTAGGGTTGGTAACGTCTGCTTTTCTTACAACTACGGTAATTTTCTCGCTTGCTGTGGGGCTTTTAGCCGCAAATGCTGTTACCGAAAAACAACAAATCATAATAGCGCTAAGAACTAATGCAATTATCTTTTTCATTTTTGCAAACCTCCAAAAATATGCAATTTACAACTATACAATTTGTATTATAAATCAATAATTTAAAAATGTAATCACTTTTTTGAAATATTTTCTTTTTTTCTTGATACTATATGTATTTTGTGGTAAACTTTATGAGATATATTATATATTAGGGAGTAATACTGTGGATTTAAAGCAAGAAATTAACCGACGTCGCACCTTTGCGATTATTTCGCACCCAGACGCCGGTAAAACAACCTTAACCGAAAAGCTACTTTTATACGGAGGCGCAATACAGACCGCAGGCTCGGTAAAAGGAAAAGCCACTGCAAAACACGCGGTATCAGACTGGATGGAGCTTGAAAAGCAACGCGGTATTTCTATTACCTCATCTGTAATGCAGTTTGAGTATGACGGCTACTGTATTAATATTCTTGATACCCCTGGTCACCAAGACTTCTCTGAGGATACCTACCGCACACTTATGGCGGCAGATAGCGTAGTAATGGTAATCGACGCCGCAAAGGGTATTGAACCGCAAACACGTAAGCTATTTAAGGTTACTGCTATGCGCCATATACCGATTTTTACATTTATAAACAAGCTTGACCGCGAGGCGCGTGACCCATTTGAACTCCTAGACCAGCTTGAAAAGGAATTCGGTATAGGCACCTACCCTGTTAACTGGCCCATTGGCTGCGGCGCAGATTTTAAGGGTGTTTTTGACCGTGACCGACGTCAGATTATGACCTTTAACGAATTTCACAGAGGTCAGGATAGATTACAAGCCATTGAGTGCGATATTACCGACACCGAAAAGCTAGACGAACTTATAGGCGAATACTCTCGCCGTGACCTCGTTGACCAAATAGAACTGCTTGACGGCGCAAGTTTTGACTTTGACCTTGAAAAAGTGCGTTGTGGCGAATTAACACCCGTATTTTTTGGCTCGGCGCTTACTAATTTCGGCGTAGAGCCTTTCCTTGAAAACTTTTTGAAGATGACCACCGCTCCTCTTGCCCGAAACACAAAAGAGGGCGAGGTCGTGCCCGAAAGTGAAAATTTCTCGGCATTTGTATTTAAAATTCAGGCTAATATGAATAAAGCTCACCGCGACCGTATGACCTTTATGCGTATATGCTCGGGTAAATTTGAACGCGATAAAGAATATTATCACGTTCAGGGCAAAAAAAGTTTACGTTTGTCGCAACCTCAACAGCTTATGGCTGACAGCCGTCAAATTGTTAACGAAGCATATGCTGGCGATATTATAGGTGTTTTTGACCCAGGTATATTCTCAATAGGTGATACTGTTTGTGAGGTAAAGCACAAGGTAGAATTTGAAGGAATTCCAACCTTTGCACCCGAACATTTTGCTGTGATTGAACACAAAGACAGCCTTAAAAGAAAACAGTTTGTTAAGGGTGTTGAGCAAATAGCCCAAGAGGGTGCAATACAAATTTTTCACGAGCCTAACACAGGTATGGAACGAGTTATCGTTGGTGTTGTTGGTGTGCTTCAGTTCGAGGTGCTTGAACACCGCCTTAAAAACGAATACAACGTTGATGTTATACGCAGCAATCTGCCCTATCAGTTTATTCGTTGGATTGGTAATGAAGAAATCGATGTTTCAAAGCTCAATCTAACCTCTGATACAAAATGGGTTCAGGACTTTAAGGGAAATAACCTGCTCATCTTTACAAGCGAGTGGAATATAAATTGGGCGCTTGAAAAGAACGAAGGCTTAATACTTGAAGATTTCAGTAAAAACTAAGGAGAATGGTATGAACATTGCAGTAATAACAGGTGCGTCTTCCGGACTTGGATGGGAATATGCAAAAGAAGTCTACCGCATCCGTGCGGACCTAGATGAAATTTGGGTTGTAGCACGCCGCGCTGATCGTTTGCAAGAACTGCAAGATGAACTTGGTAACTCGATAATTCCTGTGGCATTTGATATTACTGACCCGCAGTCAGTAAATAATTATATTTCTCTTTTAGCCACCAAAAATGCTACAGTTAAATTACTTATTAATAATGCGGGTTTTGGCAAGCTAGGCAATTTTGACGAGCTTTCTTTAGAGGAAAACACCCGTATGGTTCGTCTTAATTGTGAAGCGCTTACCGCTATAACTTCAGCCACCCTACCCTTTATGAATGAGCATAGCGAAATAATAAACAGCTGCTCAATAGCATCCTTTGCGCCAAATACCCGTATGGCTGTTTATTCATCAACCAAGGCTTATGTTATGAGCCTGTCACGCGCCTTGCGAATTGAACTCAAAAAACGTAAAATAAATGTGTTGGCGGTATGCCCCGGTCCTATGAGCACCGAGTTTTTAAGCATTGCCAACATAGAAAAAGGTTCAAGCAATACATTTGATACCCTGCCACGAGTTAATCCGCGCACTATGGCGGTAAAATCGCTTAAGGCATCAAGAAAAGGTCGAGCGGTTTATACAAACAAATTATTCTATAAATTCTACCGTTTACTTGCAAAACTCCTTCCACATTCAATTGTTATGAAACTATGTGGCACTTGATAGAAAAATAAAATTAATCCCCGACTGTCTCACGACAGTCGGGGATATTTTTATACAAAAATTAGTATTTTTTGTAAAGTGGACCGTAAGCCTGACAAGCGCGATAATCCTGACCCTCTTTATCCATACCGAATGCATTCCATGCAGCTGGACGATAAATGTCTTCCTCTGGTACATTGTGCATACAAACAGGGATGCGGAGCATTGAACACATTGTAATAAGGTCAGCACCAATATGACCATAGCTGATAGCACCGTGGTTAGCTCCCCAGTTCATCATAACCTCATAAGCGGTTTTAAACGGTGAACCTTCTTTACCGTCGCAGCGTGGAGCAAACCATGTGCAAGGCCATGTTGGGTTGGTTCTTTCCATAAGAGTATCCGATACTTCATCAGGAAGTTTAACTGTCCAACCTTCAGCAATTTGAAGCACGGGGCCAAGACCCTTTACAAGATTAAGACGTATCATTGTGCAAGGCATTTCAGCCTTTGTAGTATAGTGGCTCGAGAAACCACCGCCGCGGAAGTTATCAAAGCCTGCTTCACACCAAACGGTAGCGTCGGTCATCTTCTTGATATCTTCGTCGGTGACTTCCCACCACTTTTTCATAACAGCGTTACCGTTTTCATCAGTGCATTCGCCGCAAGCATCAAGACAAGCAGCACCAGAGTTAAGAAGATGGATAATGCCGTTAGACTGGGCAGCCTTACCTTCGAGCTTATAGCCTGTAACACGCTCGGTAGCCTCGCCCGACCAATATGTACGAACGTCGGCAAAGATTTGCGCGCGGTGTGTAAGCAAGCGCATCATAAGCATACCCATACCGTTTAAAATATCATTTTCGGTAGCAAGGGTAAATGGCTCGCGTGCGCCGTCATAGTCAAAGGTAGAAGATAGTAATGCTTCTGGGTAGTCGCAGTTTGGCCAATGGTCAGTCCACTGACGCTGACCTTGGAAACCACCTGCAATAGCGTTGTGACCTACTCTTTCCTCAACAAATGCGTCGGGAAGATTTGGATTTCCTGCCATAAGGTCTTTTATAATGCAATACATTTTAACGGTGAATTCCCATTGTTTTTCTTTCTCTTCGTCGGTGAATTTAATACGGCGTTCTTTGCCCAAAAATTCCACCGATTCGGGGTTGTCGTCCCAAGTCGGAGGCCAA
>JAZNSJ010000174.1:0-8948 GCA_045591155.1 Acutalibacteraceae bacterium
CTTATGGAGTTTTTGCACGAGGTAATTGTAAATAAAGGATATAACGACATAAATCCTATACAGTTTGGGTATGAAGATTGTCCGAGCTTGCATCATTTTGGTCCGGCGCTCAGGACACATTGGCTTTTGCATTATGTTGTATCAGGTAAAGGTATTTTCAGAATAGAGGATAGGGAATACACCGTGACAGCAGGGAATATATTTGTTATTCCACCCTTTGTGGAAACGTATTATGAGGCTGATGCGCGTGAGCCGTGGAGTTATATTTGGATTGGATTTACAAAGGATGAGAAAATTCAAGTTGAGTTTGAGGACGTTATGCATATACCTTATGTGCATCGTATTTTTGAAGATATGAAAAAATGCTCTACATTAGGGAAGGGCAGAACGGAATTTTTGTGTAGCAAGATATGGCAATTGATATCGCTGATTTATGACAAGCAAAATAATGAGGTTGATTATATTGATAAGGCTGTAAGTATAATCAATTCTGAATATATGAGTGATATAAGTGTGCAGCGTATATCAGATATAATAGGGCTTGAAAGAACGTATTTTTCAAATTTATTCAAAATACAAATGGGTGTTTCACCCAAACAGTATTTACTAAAAACCCGAATGGAGCAAGCGGCGATATTTTTAAGAGATTACGGATATAGTGTATCAGTAACGGCGCTTTCGGTAGGGTATAGTGACGTTTACACATTTTCCAAAATGTTTAAAAAGTATTATGGCGTTTCTCCATCGGAATTTCGAGAAAGAAAAGAAAATGTTTAGATCATATGTGTTGTGCCTATATTGACACACTGGTGTCGGGCAGTCCCATTTTGCAAGATGGTAAGTTGGTAGGGACTTTAACTCATGTTTTGGTGTCGGATAGCCATACGGGGTATGGGATATATGCTGAGAATATGCTTAAAGTAGCGGAAGAATTAGCAGAGGAACACGAACTTAAACAAGCATCGTAATAATGCCAAAAATCCTCAAGTCTTAAAATACTTGAGGATTTTTGGCATTAGTTATCGAAGTCTTCCAGATAGTTTTCTGCGTGTTGAGGAGTGGTTACGGATATGCCGCTTTTAAAGCTTTGTATATCCTTTTGCGGTAAAGTATTAAGCACAATGTTGTTATAAACCTCAATTACTTCTTCACCGCTATATAATGCAACGGTATTTTTGTATGCTTTAAGCGTATAGTTAACACTGGTACTGACATTTTGATTATTGTTGATATAATATAAAATTAATAAAAAAACTGATATAAAAATAAGAATAGGAAATAAAAATTTTTTAATAAAAACAGTCATACAATCACCATGTTTAGTATGCCCTTAATAATTTGTTAATATTAGTTAAAAAATTGTAACTACCCAAAATTTAATTTATGGTGTATAATGTATGTGTATAAGGAATAATATGTCCTTTTTTTAAACGGAGGTGTTTATGATGGATGATAAAGATATTTTTAGTAGCAGTACGCCTGAAGAGCCAAAAAATGAAGCTCTTGACCTAAACAGTTTTTCATCGGGCGCGATAGATGAATCCAGAAAAAAACGTACAAGAAAAAAGCAGGGTAAGGAACGGTTTATTAAAATGTTTCTTACGGTTATGCTGGTTGGTATTATAACGGTAAGCATTGTAGCAGGTACATTTTTGGTATATGCATTTACAATGGTTGACGGTACTATTGACTACGACTTAAATGATTTAGAACTGAATTTTACAACCACAATTTACGTGGAGGATAAAAACAGTAACGAATGGGTTGAGTATCAGCGTTTACACGGCGAATTTAATAGAATTTGGGTGCCGTATAACGAGGTTGATGCTAAGGATAAGGAGAATACAACTTATAACGGTATTCCACAGCAGTTGGTTGATGCGTTTGTGGCTATTGAGGACAAGCGTTTTCACACACATTACGGCGTTGACTGGAAGCGAACCTTTGGCGCGGTTATAAATACTGTAATACCTATTTACTCATCGCGTCAAGGCGGCTCTACCATAACACAGCAGTTGGTTAAAAATCTTACTGATGACCGTGACCAAAGTGCGATGCGTAAGGTGCGCGAGATTATGAGAGCGCGTTATCTTGAGAGTGAATACAGCAAATCAACGATACTTGAATGTTACCTTAACACCATACCTATGGGACATGGTCTTTACGGAGTTGAGGTTGCTGCAAACTATTATTTTGGTAAAAGTGTTAACGAGCTGACACTGCTTGAATGCGCGAGCTTGGCATCTATTACAAAGGCGCCCTCTAATTATGCGCCTGATGATAAACCTGAAAACAATAAGTCAAGACGAGAGACAGTGCTTGCTCTTATGCTTGAGGAAAAATATATAACTCAAGAGCAGTACGATGCCGCTTTAAAAGAAGAATTTAAACTTGTTGCCTCACGTGAGGAGCTTAATGAAACCGAAGTTAATAATTATTTTGTTGATGCACTAATTGCTGATGTAACAAAGGATTTAGCCCAAAAATACGGTTGGGACGATGCTCACGCAGCAGAGAATTTTTATAGCGGCGGATATAAAATTTACGCCACTATTGACCCAAAAATACAAACGACTGTAGATGAAGTTTTTTCTAATTCTGAGGCGTACGGTTTAAAAGGAAAAGATGGTAAGCAACTACAGGGCTCATTTACCATTATGGATTACAACGGTAGGATAAGAGGCATGGCAGGCGGAATAGGTGAGAAAACGGTTAATTTGGGTCTTACAGGCTTTAACCGCGCTACTGATGCAGTGCGTCAGCCCGGCTCTACTATGAAGCCGATTGCAGCGTACGCTCCTGCTATAGAGAAGGGAATTATTAATTATTCATCTATTCTTAACGATACAGCGACTAACTATAACGGATGGACACCGAAAAACTGGTACAGCGCCTATTGGGGCAATGTAAGCACACAGTATGCGCTTGAGCGCTCAATAAACACAATACCAGTTTACCTTGTAAATAAGATGACTCCACAGGTAAGCTATGACTTTTTAACACAAAAATTGGGTATTACAACGCTTAATAAGAATGATATTGACCTATCGCCCTTGGGTATGGGAGGCACAAATGGAGGTATAACTACTAAAGAGTCGGCTGCGGCGTATGCGGTTTTTGGCAACGGTGGTAGATACTATGAGCCTACTCTTTATTATGCGGTATATGACCAACACAACGATGTTGTGCTGTCACACGAAGAAGTTAAGCCTGTTGTTGCAATAAGTGAAGACACTGCTACCGTTATGAACAAGCTACTTCAAACCGTTGTTTACGGTTCTAATGGTACGGGTAGAGGCGCTGCAGGGTATATCAAAAATATGAAGATATACGCCAAAACAGGTACTTCCAATAACTCAAATGACCTATGGTTTGTTGGTGGTACACCTTATTATGTAGCATCTTGCTGGTGCGGTTATGATGCACAACAGACAATTTCTGATAGTGCTATAGCTCAAAAGATGTGGGGCGCGGTAATGTCGAAGGTACACGCTGGACTTGAGGCCAAAGAATTTGATGAAAGCAGTTATGCTACAGATAGATTCTATTGCACCGAGACGGGATTACTTGCTACAGATGGATGCCCCTCTAGAGCAGTAGGTTGGTATACTAAAAGCAATGTGCCTACTATATGTAAAAATCACGAAGGTACTGCGCTTGGAACTCCTGAAGAGGTTGAGAAAGCTGAGGAAGAGGCAAAGGGAGATGCCGAAGGCGAGGGAACCGAGGAGACTTTGAGTAATACCGAAACAGCTGAATAATTTTTAAATTTATTTATTGACAATATTTTGTTATGTGGTAAAATTAAAATGTAAAAATTTTCTTGTAAAGGTAGGAATATTAAATGGAAAATTTAATTAAACAAATAAGCGATATTGGTGTAGTGCCTGTTATAAAGATTGACAATGCGAAGGATGCGGTGCCGCTAGCTGCCGCACTTAAAAAAGGCGGTATATGTTGCGCAGAGGTAACCTTTAGAACCGATGCTGCAGAAGAGGCAATTCGCCTTATAGCGCAGGAATATCCTGATTTTTTGGTTGCTGCAGGTACTGTGCTTACACCAAAGCAGGCTGATGCTGCTATGGCAGCGGGCGCATCATTTATCGTTAGCCCAGGTCTTAACCCAATTGTAGTTAAGCATTGTAATGAAAAGGGTTATCCTATAATTCCAGGCGTTTGCACACCAAGCGAGGTTGAGCAGGCTATGTCTTTGGGTCTTACCTATCTTAAGTTCTTCCCTGCAGAAGCGGCAGGTGGCGTTAAGATGATCAAAGCTATGGCAGCTCCATATACAAAGATTAAATTTATGCCTACAGGTGGTATTGGACCTAAAAACCTTGCTGAATATTTAAACTGTAAGGCAATTTTTGCTTGCGGTGGCAGCTGGATGGTACCAGGTGATATGATTACCGATGGAAAATTCGATGAAATTGAAAAACTTACAGCAGAAGCTGTAGAACTTTTAAAGGAGATTAGAGGATAATGGCAAGAATTATTACTTTTGGTGAAATTATGTTGCGTTTGGCGCCTAACGGTTATTACCGTTTCTTCCAGAACGACCAGATGCAAGCAACCTTTGGTGGCGGTGAGGCAAACGTTGCAGTATCACTTGCAAACTACGGTATGGACAGCGCTTATGTTACTAAGCTACCTAAGCACGCTATAGGTCAGGCTGCTGTTGATTCGCTACGCAGTTTTGGTGTTGATACATCAGATATTACCCGTGGTGGTGAGCGTGTAGGTATTTACTATCTTGAAAAAGGCGCATCACAGCGCGGCTCGGTATGTATTTACGATCGTAAGTATTCTGCTATTCAGCAGGCTACTAAAGATGATTTTGATTGGGATAAGATTTTTGAGGGTGCTGACTGGTTCCACTTTACAGGTATTACACCAGCCCTTGGTCCTAATGTTGTAGAGATTTGCCGTGAGGCTTGTATTGCAGCCAAAGCAAAGGGTGTAAAAATTTCTTGTGACCTTAACTATCGCGGTAAGCTTTGGACACGTGATGAAGCACGCGCAGCTATGACCGACCTTTGCCAGTATGTAGATGTTTGTATTTCTAATGAAGAGGATGCTAAGGACGTATTTGGCATTGAGGCAGAAGGTACAGATATTTACGGCGGTAAGCTTAACCATGAGGGTTACAAGTCGGTTGCTAAACAGCTTGCTGACAAATTTCAATTTGAAAAGGTTGCTATTACACTTCGTTCTTCAATTTCTGCCAGCGATAACGATTGGGCAGGTATGCTTTATGACGGCGAGAATTACTGTTTCTCTAAATCGTATCATTTGCACATTGTTGACCGTGTAGGCGGCGGAGACTCATTTGGCGGTGGACTTATCTATTCAATTCTTTCGGGTAAGTCAACACAAGAGGCTATTGAATTTGCAGTTGCAGCATCTGCACTTAAGCACTCTATTGAAGGTGACTATAACCGTGTTAGCGTTTCCGAGGTTGAAAAGTTGGCAGGCGGCGACGGCTCGGGTAGAGTACAAAGATAATCTTAAAACAAATAAAAATCGGCTTACATTATGTAAGCCGATTTGTTTTTTATATTATGGTACTTGTAAAGCCTACAGCTTTGCCGAGGATGCGGATTTGGTTTAGCTGCTCGCCTGTATAAACAAAGGGTTGGTATTTTGAGTTGCAGGCTACCAGCGTAATTGTATTATCGGATATATAAACGCGTTTTAGTGTTGCTTCTTCCTCGATTAGCACGGCAGCAATTTCGCCGTTTTCGACTGTGGGTTGCTGACGGATATATACAATATCGCCATTATGAATGCGCGCATCAATCATACTATCACCCTTGCAACGAAGCGCAAAGTCGGCGTTAATATTTTCGGGCACGGTAACCTCGCCATCGAGATTTTCGGTAGCAAGTATTGGCGTGCCGCAGGCAATAGTGCCAACGAGTGGTATGCGATTCATTTTTGGAAATGATATAATATTATTATAGGACAAATAGTCATCATCAATAAATGATGAGGGAGGGACATTAAAAATTTCTGAGAGTTTTTTTATTGTTTCTCTTTTTAGATTTTTTACTGCACCGCATTCCCATTTTTGAACGGCAGCGCGCTGCACACCAAGCATAGAGCCGAGCTCCTCTTGAGAATAGCCGTGTTGGGTACGTAGTTTTTTTATAAGGATGCCAATATTCATAAAATCAAATCCTTTCTGCAACAATTGTATCTTAAAAACATTCAAAAGTCAAGTGAAATGTAAAAAATGTTAAAGAAAAGATACAAAACTCTTGACAAAAAAGGTAAATAATGCTAATATTGTTGTATCTCAAAAAGATACACACTGTAATTTTAACTGTTTGGGAGGTAAAAAAAATATTTTTTTGCAGCATAGGTATCTTGAAAAGATACAAAATGGAGGTTATATATGAATTATATTGTTTTAGAGGGAATAAGTCTTTATGTTTTTTTGATAGTAATAATTTTGTTATTGCTTATTTCGATAGGGTGCATTGTGTGTGCAATACTGTCGGACAAAAGATTGTTTGTTCTTGAAAATTTATTACTTTGGAAAAACGATAGGATCAGAGGTTTGATAAAGGAAAACTTTATTTTGCGACTTAAGTATGGGGAATTTGAAATTAATGAAAAGTGAGAGATTTTTTTGTAAAAGATGTCGAAGATATTTTGATGCGCCGAGATTTTATAATGAGAAGCACGGGATTGATAATCCGCCGTATGAAAGGCTGGCAGTGTGTCCGCTGTGTGACGGTGACGATTTTTTAAAATTTTCTTATGTGATTGAAAAGATTGAAGTTGCTGAAAAGCTGCTACCTGCTATTATGCATTTTAATAGATATTTAAATGCGCTTAAAGATATTTTTGGCGATAAATTTAAAAATACTGATTTATCTGACGGAGTAGAGTTGACGGCTGAATTGGTTTGTGAGATGTTTGATTTTTTTGATGTAGATATTCAAAGAAAAATTTTAAATGTTGATGATGATAAGGAATTAAATAGAATTTTAATATGCTTGAAGGGTGAAATATGAAGGATATATATATTTGTTATTGCGGAAATGAGTCGGTAAAGGATGGACTTTGCGAGGAGTGCCTTTATTTGCTGAGGGCCAAGAGAAGTAAAAATATAGGGATTGTAGAAAAATTCAGGAGCGATTATAACCAACGACATGGTACATATAAATCATACGGTCAGTTTGTGTTGCTGCTTGATATGATAGACAGGAGGAAAAAAGAAATTGACAATAGAAGAAAAAAAGCAGTTGTTAAGAAAGTACGGAGAAATAGATGACCGTATAGAGCAGTTACGCAGAGCAAAAGAAAATAGCAGACTATGCGAAAAATATCATAGTACAGAATTTGAGGAAAAAATAAAGGGGAGCAAGAATAAAGGTTCGATAGTGGAAGTTACGGTTGAAAAAAGGGCAGAAGATTGGGACAGGCTTATTAAAAAAGAACTTGAACTTTTATATGATTTACGAATAAGAATTGAGCATGCGATTAACTCGCTTTGTGATTTTACGCAACAAAGATTACTGCGCTTGCTTTATTTGGGCGAGATAGATGAATATGGTGATAGAAAGCGTTTTAGCTTTGCAGAGATATCGGAAATACTTTGTTATAGTGAAAGGCAGATTTATAGAATATATAAAAAAGCATTGACGAATATACAGGATATTTAGTGTGTCAGTGAATGTCAGTAAAAGATGTGATAGGCTATCAATGTGGTAAATAGTATTTTAGATTTTGGGAGGTGCTGATAGTTATGAATAGAGGTAGTGATGGATTTTCCATATCGCCTAAAATGAAAAGATGCGCAGAAAGGCTGATTAGTTCTGAATTTGATGGAAATATAAGCAGGCTTTGTGACGAATTAAATATTGCAAGGTCTACATTTTACCGTTGGTACGACAAAAAAGAATTCAGACAGTATATAAACGTTTTGATTGATAGATATACCGAAACTGAACTTTTTGAGATTTGGAAGGCAATAATTGAAACGGCTAAAAAAGGCAGTCCACAGGCGCTAAAATTATTTTTTGACCTTAAAAATTTACAAAGTAAAAATGCTGAATCAGGCGGAGTAGTTTTTATATCGGGTGAGGATAAAATTGAAAAGTGACATTTGCTATTTACCCAGTATTGTTGGAAAAGGGTACGGCGAATTTTGGTATGATAAAAATCGTTACCGTGCGGTTAAGGGTGGTAAGGGCAGTAAAAAGAGTACTACAACGGCTCTTAATCTGATATATAGGCTTATGAAATATCCTGACAGTAATTTGCTGGTAGTAAGAGCGGTATTTAATACCCATCGCGACAGCACATTTGCACAGCTTAAATGGGCTCAACAAAAGTTGGGTGTGGCGCATTTATGGCAAAATACCGTGTCGCCCATGGAAATGGTATATAAGCCGACGGGTCAGAGGATACTTTTTAGGGGTTTTGATGATGTACTAAAACTTGCGTCCACTACTGTATCAAAGGGTAGCTTATGTTGGGTGTGGATAGAGGAAGCTTTTGAGATAGGCAGTGAAAATGATTTTGAAAAGCTTGACCTATCGGTGCCGCGAGGTAATGTGCCGCCGCATTTATTTAAACAAACGACACTTACATTTAACCCGTGGAGTGAATCGCACTGGCTTAAAAAGCGTTTTTTTGACAAGGTCGCCAATGATGTTAGTGTGTACTCAACTAATTATCTTTGTAATGAATTTTTAGACGATACTGACCGTGCGGTTTTTGAAAGAATGAAAGAAACCAATTATAGACGTTATGCTGTGGCAGGTCTTGGTGAATGGGGCGTAGCCGATGGGTTGGTGTTTGAGAACTTTGAGATGCTTGATTTTTCTTTTGATGATAAAGGGAATTTGTTATATAAAGAACAAACCATTGATTTTTGGAAGATGCGGCACTTCTTTGGTCTTGATTATGGATATACTAACGACCCGACGGCGTTT
>JAZNSJ010000175.1:0-8572 GCA_045591155.1 Acutalibacteraceae bacterium
GACCTTGAAATGTCTTTTGTAGAGCGTGACGATGTTTTCGCCATAGCCGAGGGTTATGTAAGCCGTTTGTTCCGTGAGGTTTTAGGTGTAGAAATTCCCACACCGCTACCCCGTATGCGCTACGATGATGCCATGAACGATTACGGTTCTGATAAGCCTGATACCCGCTTTGATATGAAGATTCGCGACATATCAGATATTGTAGAAAACTGTGGTTTTGGCGTATTTGCCGACACAGTTAAAAACGGTGGTACAGTTCGCGCTATAACAGCAAAAGCTGCGGTTGACACCTACACCCGAAAAGAGATTGACAAGCTTACCGAAGAAGCAAAGGGCATAGGAGCTAAAGGTCTTGCCTTTATACGCTGGGTAGAGGATACACCCACCTGCTCATTTGCAAAGTTTATGACCGAAGATGAAATGAACGCCATCATCACCCGCACAGGCGCTGAAAAGGGCGACGTTGTGTTTATAGTAGCCGATAAAAAGGCTCTTACATTATCGGTTCTTGGTGCGCTTCGTTTGACAGTTGCTAAAAAACTCGATATTATCCCTAAAAATCAGTACAATTTCTTGTGGATCACCGAATTCCCATTCTTTGAATATAATGAAGAAACAAACAATTGGGATGCTATGCACCACCCATTTACATCTCCGCTTGACGAGTGCATTCCATACCTTGAAACAGCTCCCGAAAAGGTTTATGCCAACGCATACGATTTGGTGCTTAACGGTACTGAGCTTTCGAGTGGTTCTATACGTATAACCGACCCTGAGCTGCAGGCTCAAATGTTTAGAGCATTGGGTCTTAGTGATGAAGAAGCCGAGCAAAAATTTGGCTTCCTTACAGGCGCTTTCCGTTACGGCGCACCACCACACGGCGGTATGGGTATAGGACTTGACCGACTTTGTATGATAATGACAGGTAGCGACTCGCTACGTGATGTTATCGCCTTCCCCAAGGTTGCAACCTCGGCAGAATTAATGTCTGGCGCACCTGGCCCTGTTGATGACATTCAGCTTGGCGACCTTTCAATAGCAATAATAAAAGAAGATAAAGAATAATAAAATTAAAATACGTATAGCAAATTTACCTTATTTTGCTATACGTATTTATTATTTGACAATAAAATTTTACAGTACTATAATAAAATTATAATACTTGAAAGAAGGCTTTGTATGAAAAATATTAAAAGACTTTCGGCAATAATTCTTACCATGCTTATATTGTTTGCATCACTGCCTAATATTTCGGTCTTTGCTGACGACCCAGATATGCGCTACGGTAGAACAAAGCTTGATGCCGACTCGCAATATATTTATGATTGTTTAGTTAATGGCTGTGAATCTGCTCAGGCTAAAATTGATATTAATATAAGTGGTAAAAATATTGATCTTCAAAGTAATTTAAGCACCATATACACTATGTTTTATAGTGATTATCCCGAATACTTTTGGGTTACGGGTGGTTATAGTGCACGGTGTCAAAATAATGTTCTTACAATAAATCCCGAATATTCTATACCCGGTAATAATCTTATTACTGCAAAATCAAAATATAATGCAAAAGTAAACGAACTAACAGCAGGTCTTAATGGCTCAAATTACGACAAATCTAAAACTTTACACGACCGATTGATTGACGCTGTATCATACATAGATACACCTAACGACCAAAACGCCTATGGCGCTTTAGTAGAAGGTAAGGCGGTTTGTAACGGATATTCCCGCGCTTATCAGCATCTTATGAATAAGGTTGGTATTCCCGCGTGGTATGTAAGAGGCACCAGTATTAACCCTGCAACCAATACATCAATCGGTCACGCGTGGAACCTTGTAAAATTAGATGGCGCTTGGTACTACGCCGATGTTACCTGGGACGATCAGGGAGAAAATACATTTTATGAATTTTTAAATATAACAACCGAAAAAATGGCGGAAGGTCATTCCCTTGAGCAACCTTTTGCTTCCTTGGTACCACAGGCTACGGCTACTAATGCAAATTATTATAAAAAAGAAAATCGAGAATTTACAGGCTATGACCACAATAAATTGATTGACCTTTTAAAGAAAGACAACAAAAAGACACAAATATATGTAGATGGTGATGTTAGCTCCTTTTTAAATTCAGTTAACCAAAATCTTTTAGATATAGGTAAACAGCTTGGCGCTACCGGCTCGTGTCATATTACATCTGGCGCATCTATGCTTAAAAATGCCGTAATTTTAAATGTAATTATAATTTCCTCAGATCACACACACAAGGCGCAAACCACCGTACCACAAACAGCCGCCACCTGCCTTACAAACGGCAAAAAGGCGCACTACATTTGTGATTGCGGCCTCAAATTTTTAGACACTGCTTGCACAAATCAAGTAAATAACGATAGTGAACTTAATATTCCTGCTTCCTCGCATACAGCTTCGGGTTGGAAAAACGATGCAACAAACCACTGGAAAGAATGTACCAAGTGCAGTAGCACAACCGTTAATACACGAGCCGCACACACCGACACAAATAAGGATAACAAGTGTGACACCTGTGAATATCAACTGCCTGTTGCTGACCAAAGCGGTAACATAATTATAGGCGGTGGCGCATCTGGTAATAGCACAAACAATAACCAAAATAAGCTACCTGAAAATCAAACAAATACCACATCTAATAGTACCTCCGGCCAAAACAGCACACAGGTCGATAATTCATTAAATCAAGATGCAACGGTTAATATAGACACACCAAGCTTTGATGCTTCTACCCAACAAAATACAGACACCGATGAATTATATTTGTACCAAAATACAAAACCTAATAATTCTATAATAAAATGGATTGTAATATGTATTGCAGTTGCATTTTCGGTAACATTAATTACGGTTGCAACGGTTATTTTAATAAAAAAGAATAAGTAATATAAAAAATCAACCTCTTTTTTTAAAAAAGGGTTGATTTTTTTAAAAATGGTGATATAATGTTTTTCATAAATTTAATATTTGCTATATGATGCTTGCAGGAAATAGCTTTTTGCTGACCGAAGGAGTAACACTCTCAGGTGCCTGATGTGGTGAGGACTGTAAGCGGATAGCACTTTGGAGAAGCCTGATTAAATTCAGGTGCCGAAGGGGCAAAACGTAAAACGCGTAAATCTCTCAGGCAAAAGGACAAAGCTATTTTAAAATTTACCTTTAGGGGTAATTTTGTTTTGTGTTTTTGTTGGACTTCGCTTTTTGCGTGGTCCAATTTTATTTTGTATTATTTTTAAAGGGGATGTCAAAATGATTCTTGACAAAATTGCCGAAATTAACGGCAGTATCAACAGTGTAGTTTGGGGTGTGTTTGGTTTAGCACTGCTTGTAGGCACTGGTATTATAGTTACTACCTGCACTAAGTTTTTTCAAATCACACGTCTAGGTCACTGGTGGAAGCAAACTATTGGTAAAATGTTTTCTAAAGAGGTTATGAAACACCGTAAAGAAAAGGGTACAATTTCTCCCTTCCAGGCACTTTGTACAGCTCTTGCCGCAACAGTAGGTACAGGTAACATAGCAGGCGTTGCTGCCGCCATTTGTGTTGGTGGCGCGGGCGCAGTTTTTTGGATGTGGGTAGCCGCATTCTTTGGTATGATGACAAACTACGCCGAAAACACATTGGGTATCTACTTCCGCCGCAAAAACGCTAATGATGAGTGGTCAGGTGGCGCTATGTATTATTTACAAGATGGTCTTGGCGCTAAAAAAGGCTGTAAATGGATTGGTAAAATATTGGCAATTCTTTTCTGTATATTTGCAATGTTGGCTTCATTTGGTATAGGCAGTATGGGTCAAGTAAACAAAATTGTTGCCAACGTTGCCGCTGCATTTGACGTGCAGGCACTTTCAAGCATTGAAGTATTAAGCGGTATTTCACTTTACAACATTATTATAGGCGCCGTTATTATGCTTCTTACCGCAATTATCACCTTGGGCGGTGTTAAGCGTATTGCCAACGTTGCCGAAAAGATTGTACCGTTTATGGTTGTGCTTTTCGTGCTTGGTAGTATTGTTATTATAGGTATAAATCATAAAGCTATTATTCCTGCATTTAAAGCAATATTTGTTAATACATTTAAGCCCGAAGCCTTTGTTGGCGGCGGTTTAGGCGGTGTTATAATTGCTATGACCAACGGCTTTAAGCGCGGTGTGTTCTCTAACGAGGCTGGTCTTGGTTCATCAGTTATGGTTCACTCTAACTCTAGCGTTAAAGAGCCCGTAAAACAAGGTATGTGGGGTATATTTGAAGTGTTTGCAGACACAATGGTAGTTTGCACAATGACAGCTCTAGTTGTTCTTACCTCGGGTGGCCTTAAAGGCGGCGTGTTTAATGTCGTAACCGGTGAGGTTGCTAATGGGCTTAGTGATGCTACACTGGTAGGCGGTGCATTTAACGAAGTGTTCAGCTGGGGCAATATAGGTCAGCGCTTTGTTGCAATAGCAATGTTCTTGTTTGCATTTACCACCGTTCTTGGTTGGTCACACTACGGCTCAAAGGCCTGGGAATATCTCTTTGGCGCAAAAACTACAATTATATTCCGTATAATACACGTTTGCACTATTATATTTGGTGCAGTTCTTACATCATCACTCGCTTGGGATATTTCAGACACCTTTAATGGTCTTATGATGATTCCTAACCTTATTGGTGTGCTTGTAATGTTACCCCTTGTAATGAAAATTACAAAGAACTATATTGACCGCAGAATAAAGAAAAAAGATGTTAAGCCTGTACTTTCTTATGACAGTGCTATACAGGCAGAAGCCGAAGCTGCAGTTAATAACGGTGAAGAATAATATTTAGTCTCTTGAAAGTTTTCACCAGAACTCTCTTGATAAACAAAACCCACGAAAGCGCATTTGCTTTTGTGGGTTTTGTTTTATATTTGTGATGGATTAGTTCCCGTTTCACGTTTATATGTGGTTGAAAAATAGCCCTGTGAGCTAAAGCCTAATGCATCGGATACCTCGCTTACCGACATACCGCCTTTAAGTAGCACTGTTGCTGTTTTTATTTTTAATGTCAAAAAATATTTATGCACACTCATACCGGCATACTTGTCGAACAGTCGCTTAAGGCTTGATACGCTCATATTAAGCTCGTCTGCTAAATTCTCTACCGTTAACTGCTCGGATATTCGCTCATTCATAATTTGAAGTGCAAGTTTAAAAAGCTCTGTTTCGTGTGTTTTAGTTTTAGGCAGTTGATTACTACCGCTCGATAACGACAAAACAATATGGCTTATATAGTTTGCAACCGTTTGCAAAAATATATAATCATCTGAAAAATGGACTAATACATCACCAAAAGACTCTTCACTTTCAATTTGTGGACAATGCTTTACGTTATATTCTACATATTCTAAAAAATTATTAATAATAGAACGGTTGTACTTATCAATATGAAACGCTCTCCGTTCCATATTTTTAACAAGTTTACCCGACATATTAAATGAAAAAATGAACATTGTGGCGCCTTTTTCACCAACCACAGTAAATTTATGTAGTTCAAGCGGCTTATGAAAAATTATATCTCCACCTTTAAAATAGTGAACATTTTCATCTGCCGATATTATTACCTCTCCGTCAATAACATATACTACTTCCCAAAAATCGTGCATTTCACCCAAAAAGTTTTTTCCTTTTGGATACTGCCTCTTAAAAAGGCTATACAACTTTTCTATTTTAACCAATTCTTTAACTTCCAAGCTACGCCAAGACATAATATCACCACTTTTTGAACTAAAATCATATATATTAGCCTAAATTTATATTGATTTATGGTTTTAGACCGTTTATACTAACAATATAAAACTAAACTTTATAAATGTCAAGGAGAGTTTTTATGAAAAAATTAAAAGTTGTTGTTATTGGCGCAGGTAACCGTGGCGGTACATATAGTAAATATATGTCAAGCATGCCCGAAAAGTTTGAGGTTGTGGCAGTAGCAGAACCCCGAGATAGCCGCAGAGATTACATAAAAGAAATGTACAATATTCCAGACGAGATGTGCTTTACCGATTACAAGCCTCTTTTAGCGCTTGGTAAAATCGCCGATATTGCACTTATAGCCACAATGGACCGTGACCACTTTGAGCCTGCTATGATGGCTATTGATTTAGGTTACGATTTATTGCTTGAAAAGCCAATCACTCCTACACCTGAAGAGTGTATTGCAATTAGAGACCGTGCTAAAGAAAAAGGCGTAAAGGTTGTTATTTGTACCGTTTTGCGTTATACCTTCTTATTTGACAAAATTAAAGAAATTATCGATTCAGGCCGTCTTGGCAGAATTATGTCTGTCAACCACGAGGAATGTGTAGAGCTTGTTCACCAGTCACACAGCTTTGTTCGCGGCAACTGGCACAACAGCAAAGAAAGCTCATTTATGCTACTTCAAAAATCTTGTCACGATATGGACATTTTGCAGTGGTTACTTGGCAAAAAATGTAAAAAAGTTCAATCTTTTGGTACACTTTCTTACTTCACACGTGAGAATGCGCCCGAGGGCTCACCCGAACGTTGTCTCGAAGGTTGTCCTGTAAGTGACACTTGTCCTTTCAATGCTACAAAACTCTATCTTGAAGACTCAAGCAACTGGTTCCGTAGCGCTGCTACAAAGCTTGTAAAATCAAGTGATGAAGATGTTAAGAAATCACTTATGGAATCAAACTACGGTAAGTGCGTGTTTAAGTGCAACAATGATGTTGTTGACCATCAAACTGTTAATATGCTCTTTGAAGATGATATTACAGTTACCTTTACAATGAACGCATTTAACTCTGGCGGTCGTTTTATTAACATTTATGGTACTAAGGGCGAACTTCGCGCAGCACTTAAAGGCGATTCTCCAATTCGTGTTTATGACCACCTTACCAAAGAAACCGAAGAAATCCCATGCAATGCTACCGACGGTATCCTTGGCGGACACGGTGGCGGCGACGGCGGTATTATTGTAGCGCTTTACGACTATATGACCGATAATTATAAGGGTTGCGCTATTCCCACCATTGAGGAATCTTGCTACAACCACCTTATTACCTTTGCAGCTGAACACTCACGCTTAACAAATACTGTTGTTGATGTAGACGAGTTTATAAACAACTTAAAATAATTAATACACCTAATAAAAGGCTTGGGGTTAAACCTCAAGCCTTTTAATTATTTTATCTCTTGTTCTAAATTTTCAAAACAATCGGTATCAAAAAATTCCGTTACGGTAATTCCAAGCCCGTCACAAAGTTTCTTTATAGTAGAAATACCGGGATTTTTACTTTTGTTATAAAATATTGATTTAACAGTTGTATATGGAACACCAGATATACTTGCTAATTTACAATAATTCAGTCCTTGTTTGTAGCAAAGCTCATCAAATCTCTTTTTAACAGCTTCGGTAATATTCATACGATCACTCCCTATTAAAAATATTGTATTATTTTCGATAGGGAGTTTTGGACGAAATATTATACTTTTATATTATATATCGTCTTTGATTTGCAAAAAAAGAGACTATTTTAATAAATTCCTTTGGTGTGTATTCTAATCCCACACTATTGATTGCCTTTTGCATTTCGTTTTCAATTTCTTTTACAGTAACATTTTCTTTTTCTGCTAACTGTTTTAATATTTTCTCATATTTCATATTCATAACCATCCTTATTTGTCATATTTTGTTGAGCGAAAAAATTTTTACGAAAAAGGCTAGGAGATTTCCTCTACGACAGGGGACAGTCGATGTTCTGCAAAAGAACGAATTGCCACGCATCTTACGATGCTCGCAATGACAAAAGGACTTGAGGAATTCCTCAAGTCCTTTTAATTATGCATTGTGAATTTCATTTGCCGTAGGGCAAATTTCATTACAAATAATCGTAGATTATTTGTTAAGCGCTTCGTTAACTGCAACTGCACAAGCAACAGTCATACCAACCATTGGGTTATTACCTGCACCGATAAGACCCATCATCTCTACGTGAGCGGGAACTGATGAAGAACCTGCAAACTGAGCGTCAGAGTGCATACGACCCATTGTATCGGTCATACCGTAAGAAGCGGGGCCTGCAGCCATATTGTCGGGGTGGAGTGTACGGCCTGTGCCGCCGCCCGATGCAACAGAGAAATACTTCTTGCCCTGTTCGATGCATTCTTTCTTGTAAGTACCTGCAACAGGATGCTGGAATCGTGTTGGGTTAGTCGAGTTACCTGTAATAGATACGTCAACACCCTCTTTATGCATTATTGCAACGCCTTCACGAACATCATCAGCACCATAGCATCTTACCTTTGAACGCTCGCCTGTTGAGTAAGCCGTTTCGTTTACTATACTCAGTTCACCTGTGTAGTAGTCAAACTTGGTTTGAACATAGGTAAAGCCGTTGATACGTGAAATAATTTGAGCAGCATCCTTACCAAGACCGTTAAGAATAACGCGGAGTGGCTCTTTACGTGCTTTGTTAGCACTTCTTGCCAAACCGATAGCGCCCTCAGCAGCAGCGAATGATTCGTGACCTGCAAGGAAAGCAAAGCACTTGGTCTCTTCACG
>JAZNSJ010000176.1:0-2914 GCA_045591155.1 Acutalibacteraceae bacterium
CCAAAGCCATTATTACACATAATCAAGACCTCCTTTTTTGTCTTTCATCACATACTATGCTAATAATGAATTTTGTGTTACAAAAATATATTTACAATAATTATTGACTTTTACTGACCTTTGCTTTATAATTAAGTCAGTAAAAGTCAAAAGGGATGAGTGGTTATGAAAATAAGTGATTTAATTACAAGTGAAATACTGCGAATGATTAATGAGTCAGAGGAGAATACTGCCGAGATACAGCGTAATGATTTTGCAAGCCTTATAGGTTGTGCTCCAAGTCAGATAAATTATGTGCTGTCGTCACGCTTTACGCCAGAGCACGGATATATTATTGAAAGTCGCCGCGGCGGTGGTGGTTATATAAAAATTAGTCGTGTTGTTATGCGTAAGTCGACCGCTTTTATGCATATAATTAATTCGATAGGCGATAGCATTGATATGATGAGTGCTCGTATTGTTATTGAAAACTGTTTGCAGTCAGAGCTTATTAATTCGCAGACCGCGCGAATTATGTATGCGGCACTATCTAACAATGTTATGCGAAGTGTACCTGTTATTTTGCAAGACAGCTTACGTGCAGCAATACTTAAAGAAATGTTGCTTGTTCAAATTTGAGAGGAATGGTTTTATGCTTTGCCAAAAATGCGGAGTAAACAATGCTACGACACATATTCATTCAATTGTTAATGGTATTGTAAATGAGATTCATCTTTGTGGTACTTGTGCCGCAGGTGAAGGATACGGAGATATAAAAAGCAAGAATTTATCACAAATGCTCTCATCTATGTTTGGTGATACGGCGGTAAATACTGCTAAAAGCAAGGTTACACGTTGTGATTGCTGTGGTTCAACATTTGCCGATATTGCTAAAAGCGGTAAATGCGGCTGTGGTAAGTGCTACACTACCTTTTATGAGCAATTGTTGCCCTACTTTAAAAGAGTGCATGGTAGTATCCAACATATAGGAAAAGCGCCCAACAATAATTTTCTTTCTAAAAACGAATCTAAAGAAACTGTTGGTGAGCTTCGCGCACAATTATGTGAGCTTGTTAAACAAGAAAATTATGAACAGGCCGCCGTTATACGTGATAAAATCAAAGAGTTACAGGGGGATATGTTATGAGTTCTTGGTTTTCCCAAAATACGCCCCAAAATACTATTGCTGTAAGCACACGTATACGATTGGCGCGCAATATAAACGGCATTCCTTTTCCTTCTAAGATGAAAAACGAGGAATTTAAAAGGGTAAATAATTTAGTTCGCAATGCAATAAATAAAAGTGATGCTCCAATTATTAAAACATTAAAATATATAGAAATGGATAATGTGCCCGAAATAGAACGCTTTGCAATGGTTGAGCGACATATAATAAGTCAACAATTTGCTTCAAATTATCAAAATCGGGCAATAATTATTTCGGATGATGAAAGCATTTGTATAATGCTGGGTGAGGAAGACCATATTCGTGTTCAGGTATTGCTTGCGGGTTTGCAGCTTGAAAAAGCATATGAAATTGCCAATCAAATAGACGATGTTTTGTGCAGCAACTTAGATTTGGCATTTGATAAACGAATAGGCTTTTTAACCGAATGTCCCACAAATTTGGGTACTGGTTTGCGAGCATCTGTGATGCTACATTTACCAATTATTGAAAGCAGTGGTGAAATCGGAGGTCTTGCTGAGTCGGTTAGTAAAATAGGTCTTACCGTGCGGGGAATGTACGGTGAGGGTACCAAGTCAACAGCGTCACTTTATCAAATATCAAATCAAGTAACACTTGGTATTACTGAAAGCAATGCAATAGACAACCTTAAAATTATAGCAACACAACTAATTCAAAAAGAAAAAGAACATCGCAACCAGATAGATAGTTTGCATTTAGAAGATCGCTGTATGCGTTCATATGGTGTGCTTAAAAATGCCCGAATACTTACAAGTGATGAGATGATGTCACGAATTAGTGATATGTTGCTTGGTTTGTCGGTAGGCGTTATCAAATGTAATATATCGCCCATTTCAATTTTTGTTGAGGGGCAACCATATATGATTATGAGAAAATGCGGTGAAATGTCGCCCGAATCGCGTGATATTGAACGCGCAAATATTGTTAGAAATTCACTTTAAAGGAGATATTATAATTGAAGTATAACTTTAATGGTTTTACAGAAAAAGCTAACGAGGCCTTAAATCAGGCAATAAACCAGTCAAGTTTAATGGGTCATACCTATGTTGGTAGCGAGCATTTGCTTTTAGGTCTGTTGCGTATAGGCAGTGGTGTAGCGGCAGGTGTTATGTCTAAATACGGTATTAGTGCCGATAAAATTGAAGAGCTGATACGCACCAATATAGGCACTGGCACCCCTACAAAATTATCGCCAGATTACTTTACACCAAGAGCAAAGCGTGTGCTTGAGGTAGCGATGCATACTGCTGGCAATATGGGTAAAAAGTATGTAGGCACCGAGCATATTCTTATGGGTATACTAAGTGAACAAGACAATTTTGCCATAAGATTTTTAAAGGAGCTAGGGTGTGATGTGGCAACACTTACTTCAAGTGTACTTGAGTTATCTGGTGTACAGCCTCAAGACCTTGGTAATATAAATATGAAATCTGCACAGGCAAGCAAAAATAAAAATACCAAGACCGAAACTTTACAAAAATATGGCAGAGATTTAACCGCCGAAGCCCAAAAGGGTAAAATTGACCCCGTAATTGGAAGGGAAACCGAGATTGAGCGCATTATACAAATTTTATGCCGTCGCACAAAAAATAATCCCTGCCTTATAGGTGAACCAGGAGTGGGCAAAACTGCTATAATTGAGGGCTTGGCGCAGCGAATAGTAGACGGTAATGTACCCGAAATTTTGCAAGATGCACGCGTATTTATTCTTGATCTTACAGGTATGGT
>JAZNSJ010000177.1:0-2011 GCA_045591155.1 Acutalibacteraceae bacterium
GCATGGTCGCCGATACGCTCAAGGTCGTTTAATACGTGGAAATAAGAACCTATTTGTTTTTCGTCACTTGTCTCGACGTTCGCGGACAACTTAATAAGGTACTTTGTAAGCTCACTATTGGTAAAATCGATGATTGCTTCGTTTTTAGCAATTTTTTCGCCGTGCTCGCCGGTACAATTATCCATTGAAATAAATGAAAGCTTGATGTTTTCTTCTACTAACGATACCATATAATCAATTTCTTTTTTGACCTGCATAAGTGCAACGGGCGGTGTGGAAAGAAGTCTGTCATCAACAAATTTAAAACTAAAGCCTTCGGTCGAATCTGTTTTATCTTTAATAATCTTGCAAGAGTATTTAACAAGTTGTTTAACAAACGGTAACAGTAAAACGGTGGTTGTTACGTTAAATATAACGTGGAACAAGGATACTCTCATTTGTAGTGACATTTTGTCGGTTGCGGGGAACGCAGAGGTCAATATATCTACAACTTGATCCTTAAAAATCCAGATAATTGCCGAGAATACAACTGTGCCAATAAGATTAAACGTAAAGTGGATAAGTGCCACGCGTTTTGAATTGGCATTTGCGCCCATAGCGGCAAGAAGTGCGGTAACACACGTACCAATATTAGCGCCCAAAATAATGAATAACGCAAGGTCCAACGGAAGCACACCGTTACCCACCATTGTTATAACAACACCCGTAGCTGCGGATGAGCTTTGAATAAGAGCTGTAAATATAACACCTATAAAGATAAGCAGTAAAGGAAAGTTAACTCTTTCAAATATACCGATAAACATTTCCTCAACAAGCGGATTGCCAAATGCTTGTTCACTGCTCATAACCTCAAGGCCTACAAATATTAAACCAAGGCCGCAACAAAGACTGCCCGCAAGCCTGATTTTTTCTTTTTTTGCAAATCCCATCATAACACCGGCAAATGCTAAAATGTACATTGCCATATCAAAAAAGTCATTCTTTAATGCTACAAGCACACCTGTGATGGTAGTACCTATATTTGCACCCATAATAATTGGGGTTGCTTGCATTAGCGTCATAACACCTGCGTTTACAAGACCGATAACCATTACCGAAGTTGCAGACGAGCTTTGAATAATGGCGGTTACACCGGCGCCAATACCAACACCCGAAAAACGATTATTGCTGATTTTTTCAAGTAATCGCTTCATACCGTTTCCCGCGCTTTTTTCTAACGCTTCACTTAAAAAGTTCATTCCGACAATGAACACACCTACGCCGGCAAGTAGCCAAATAAGGCTTTGAATCAACGGCATAATATTTTCTGAAGATATCATATGTTTTTCTCCTTTTTCTTGTTTGTATTATTACTTACAAAGGCCATTATAACAGTTGACTTTCAATAAGTAAAATAGTATAATCTTATAAAAGTTATATAAATTTAGTTATGATTATTGGAGGGAAAACGGTATGACAATACGACATTTAAAAGTATTTTTATGCGTGTGCAAGCACCAAAGTATGACAAAAGCTGCGGAAGAACTGTTTATAGCACAACCTGCTGTTAGTAATACTATTGCCGAAATAGAGAAAAATTATAAAGTAAAGTTATTTGATAGAATAAATAAAAAGTTGCTTTTAACCGATGAGGGTAAGGTTTTACTTATAAAGGCACAAGAGGTTTTGACCGCGTTTAACGAGTTTGAGGAGATTGCGCTAAACTCTTCAAAAAAGCCGCTTTTGAAAATTGGTTCATCACTTACCATAGGCAAGCAAAAATTACCTTGGCTTTTGCACAATCTTAAAGAGAATTTTAAAGAGATAGATTTTCAGGTTTCGATTAACCAAACGTCTATAATAGAAATCAAAATTTTAAACGGCACACTTGACTTTGCCTTTATTCAAGGAAAGCCCTCAAACCCAAGCATAAAATCGCGTCTTGTTGACAGTAATACCCTTATAGCAGTTTGCGGCAAAAAATACGATATGCCCGATACGGTAACCCTTAAAGAATTGTGCCGTTACGACC
>JAZNSJ010000178.1:0-13422 GCA_045591155.1 Acutalibacteraceae bacterium
TACGATCCGACTTCGCATGACTTTACTGATATACGCAAGTTTAATCTTATGTTTAAAACCTTTCAGGGTGTTACTGAAGATAGCTCTTCAACACTTTATCTTCGCCCCGAAACTGCACAGGGCATATTTGTAAACTTTAAAAATATTCAGCGTACAACACGCCGCAAGTTGCCTTTTGGCGTAGGTCAGATTGGTAAATCGTTCCGTAACGAAATTACACCCGGTAACTTTATATTCCGTATTCGTGAGTTTGAACAGATGGAACTCGAGTTTTTCTGTAAACCGGGCACTGATCTTGAGTGGTTTGACTATTGGCGTAGTTTCTGTCGCGATTGGCTTATAAATCTTGGTATGGATGAAGGGTCACTTCGTCTTCGTGACCACGATAAAGACGAGCTTTGCTTTTATTCAAAAGCTACTACCGACTTTGAGTTCTTGTTCCCATTTGGCTGGGGCGAGCTTTGGGGTGTTGCTGACCGTACCGACTATGACCTTACTCAGCACGCTACACATTCGGGCGAGCCAATGGAATATTTTGACCCTGAAACAAATGAAAAATATGTGCCTTATGTTATTGAGCCATCACTTGGTGCTGATCGCGTAACGCTTGCATTCCTTTGCAATGCTTATGACGAAGAGATTGATGAAAAGGGAGATAAGCGCGTAGTGCTTCGCTTACATCCGGCTTTGGCGCCCTTTAAGGCTGCGGTTCTTCCGCTTTCTAAAAAGCTTTCTGACAAGGCTATGGAAATCAAGAACGATCTGGCTAAAGAATTTATGGTTGACTTTGATGATGCAGGTTCAATCGGTAAGCGTTATCGTCGTGAGGACGAAATAGGTACACCATTTTGCATTACCTATGACTTTGAAAGTGAAACTGATGGCTGTGTTACCGTTCGTGAACGTGATAGTATGGAACAGGTGCGTATTCCTATTGCTGATCTTAAATCATATATTGCTGAAAAAATTAAATTTTAATCTATGCACCATATAATTTGGGGAGGATAATATGGCGACACAAATACTTACAATGTTTGCAATGCTGGTAGGTGGACTTGCGTTCTTTTTATATGGTATGAGTACAATGTCATCAGGACTTGAACAGATGGCGGGCGGCGGACTTGAGCGTACAATGAAAAAGGTTACCTCAAATGACTTTTTAGGTTTCTTTTTAGGTGCGGGTATAACCGTGGCTATCCAGTCATCATCCGCAATGACCGTAATGCTGGTAGGTCTTGTTAACTCGGGTATAGTTGAGTTTGGCAATACTTTTGGTATGATAATGGGCTCAAACGTAGGAACTACTCTTACTGCGTGGATATTGAGTTTAACTGGTATAAGCGAGGGAAGTTTTTGGCTGACGTTGCTACAGCCAATGACATTTGCGCCTATACTCGCGTTTGTTGGTATCGTTCTTCGTATGATTTCCAAGAGTGAAAAAAAACATAATCTCGGCATTATATTCATCGGCTTTGCAGTCTTGATGTTTGGTATGGATTTGATGAGTGATTCAATGAAATCGGTACGTACCATACCTGGATTTGACGGATTTTTAGCAAGTCTTAAAAGTCCTATAATAGCGCTTTTGGTTTCTACGGTATTTACAGGTGTTATTCAGTCTTCTGCTGCTACGATAGGTATTGTTCAGGCATTAGCATTATCAGGCGGTATTACTTGGCAGATGGCAATACCTTTGGTGCTTGGTGCAAATATAGGCACCTGTGTTACCGCGCTTATATCAAGTGTAGGCACCAACAAAAATGCAAAGCGTGTTGTAATAATGCACTTTTTTGTAAATGTGTTTGGCTCAGGGCTTTGTATGGCGATAATGTATATTATGAAAGCGTTTAGCGTTAGTATACTCGATATTGAGATTAGCATGGTGGGTGTCGCAATAGTACATACATTATTTAATGTTGTTACAACAATCGTTTTGTTCCCAATAAAAAAATTAATTATAAAGTTTTGCACGAACATTGTGCCCGAAGGCAAAGCAGAAAAGAAGCATATTGTATTTTTGGACGAGCGTATATTCAACAATACACCATTGGCTATTAGTGAGTGTCGTCGCCTTTCTAATGAAATGGCGGAATATACTCGTACGGCAATTATTACATCTCTTGGTGTAATAGACGATTATGACGATACAAAAGCTCAATTTGTTCGTGAAACCGAAACTCTTACTGACAAATATGAGGACAAGCTTGGCACCTATCTTGTTCGTCTTAGCAGTAATAATTTGTCAGAGGATGATTCTCACAAGGTATCGCGTATGCTACACGCACTTAGTGACCTTGAGCGTATAAGTGACCATGCGCTTAATCTTTGCGGTACTGCGCTTGAAATTAAAGAAAAGAATATAATATTCTCTGCCCAAGCCAAGCGTGAGCTTGCCGTTATAATCGATGCTCTTAAAGAGATTATGAACATTACAATTGACTCGTTTATAAATGATGATTATGAGTCAGCAGCGCATGTTGAGCCTATAGAACAGGTTATTGACAAACTAAAAGACGAGCTTAAGTCACGTCATATCGACCGTTTGCAAAAGGGCGAATGTACCGTACAGATGGGCTTTGTGTTCTCAGACTTACTTACTAATCTTGAAAGAGTATCTGACCACTGCTCAAATATTGCTGTATATACAATTCAGCAGGATTCACCCAAGCTTGATACACACAAGTATTTAAGAAAAATTAAAACATCAGCAGTTGGTAACTTTGTAGAAGAATACAATGAATACGAAAAGAAATACAGCTTAGATTAATTAGACAAAAAGGGCTTTTATTAAATAAAAGTCCTTTTTGTCCTGACCGCAATAATATAATATGTTAAAATTTTACTATAATAATCGATTTTGAGGTGGCTTTATGAAAAATATAAAAAGGTTGTTTTGCATTTTTATGACATCGACTTTTTTAGTTGGTACGCTTTCTTCGTGTAGTAAAAATTATGAAAGTAAAATACCACAGTATCCGCAAGCACAGTTTGAAATTTGTGGTCTTTGGGCGCCTCGTGAAATGAGCGAGGACGCATTTAAGCTATACAAGGACGCAGGCTTTAACGTGCTGTCGTTTACTAACCACGATGAACAGCCAAGAAGTAGCGAAAATCAGTATTATATAGGCTCAAAGCGCACAATGGAAGCGCTAAAGCTTTGTAAAAAGGTTGGTCTTAACGCTTACATATCATATGGTGATTCGTGGTTTAACCGCAAAAATGAGGGCGATGACTATTTTGACAATTCTCCGTTTAGTAACCACGATGATTATGGTGAGTATAAAGACATCATTAAAGGTGTTCATATAAAGGACGAACCAAACAAAGAAAACTTACCACCCTATTATTCAAAAACGCTTATAGACGATTTTAAAAAGATTTATCCAAATGCTCACTATATAGTAAACCTTATTCCTAAGACTGCGGGAAGTCATAATTACGGATACGATACCTATGAGGAGCTTGTAGATGACTATGCTAAAAACATAATGGCTCAGTTTGACACATCGTATATTTCTCTTGATTTTTATCCGTTTCATACAATAGCTATAGAGCCCGATTACCATATTCTTTCTAACTACGAGCTAATAGCAAACACCGCAAAAGAATATAACGCCAAAAAAACTATGATACTGCAATCAAGTACAGGTCTTGAGTTTGAAGAATCCTTAAGCGAGGGCGATATGCGCTGGCAGGTATATACCGCGCTTGCCTTTGGGGCAGATAATTTACAATACTATTGCTATTCAGTTCCTGCGGAGAGAGAATATAATTACTGTATGCTAAAACCCGATAATAAAACGCCAAGTGATTTATACTACTATGTGCAGGAAATAAATAACGAAATACAGAGCTTTGCAAGCGCTTTACTTGCTTACGATTGGGATGAAACCATAGGTTCTTCAGGTACCGTTGAACAAACCCTTCGTGTAACTGATATGGAGTATGATAAAGACTATAATATAAAAAAGTTTAAAAACGCAAAGCATTTTTCTAAGGTTGAAGGTACTCAGGATGTAATAGTAAGCCGTTTTGAAAGTGAGCAGTATGGCGAGGGCTATATGTTTGTAAATTTTGCAGCTCGCAACAACTCAAATACAATTACTGCAAGCTTTAAGGATTGCAGCGCTGTGGATATTTATGGCAGTAAAGGATTTGACGGAACACCAAAGGTAGTACCGCTTGATGAAAACGGAAATGTAACCATACAACTTAATTACGGCGACGGTGTTTTTGTAACCCCGATTAAATAGTTTTATAGGAGAAAATATGTTTAAAAAATTTTTAAGTATCTTTTTGGTGGTTTTTATGATGACTGTTCTTATGTCGTGCAGCAGCAAAAACAGCTCTAAAATGCTACCTGAATATTCAAAAAAAGAATTCGGATTATCAGGATTTTGGGCGCCTTACGATATTAGCGAACAAGGTTTGCAACAGTATAAGGACGCAGGCTTTAACACCCTTGCGATGATAAATCATTCCCTTGCAAAAGACAGTGAAAATCAGTTTTATCTTGGTTCTAAGCGTACTATGAAAGCACTTGAAAATTGTAAAAAAGTTGGGCTTAAAGTAATACTTAATTACAACGATTGGATTGCTACATGGTCTGAAAATGATTTAAAATATTATAGTGAAACACCTTTTAGTCAATTTGATCTTTACGGGGATTATAAAGATATTATTACAGGTGTTCATATTGTAGATGAGCCACAACCTAAACATATTAATCGATTTAAAAATGAGATTTTAATTAATGATTTTAAAAAGGTTTATCCCAATACTGATTATATTGTAAATCTTATCCCTAAAACCGCTGGCAGTCATAATTACGGATATGATACCTACGAAGAACTTGTAGACGATTATGCCCAAAGTATAATGAGCCAGTTTGAAACACCATATATTTCACTTGATTTTTATCCATTTAATACAATAGCTATAGAGCCTGATTATCATATTATTTCAAACTATGAGTTAATAGCCAACACCGCAAAACAATATAACGCTAAAAAAACAATGATATTGCAGGCGGCTACTAGCGGTGAGTTTGAAGAAAACTTAAGCGAAGGTGATATGCGCTGGCAGGTGTATACAGCTCTTGCCTTTGGAGCTGATAATTTGCAATATTATTGCTATTCTATGCCCAAGTCTTTTAATGAGGACGGCACAGTAACACATAGATATGATAAATGTATTTTAAAACCCGATGATACACCAAGCGAATTATACCACTACGTGAAGGAAACAAATAACGAAATACAAAGTTTTGCAAGTGTAATACTTGCTTATGATTGGGATGAAACCATAGGTACTTCGGGCACCGAGGAGCAAACGCTTCGCATAACCGACGTAGAGTATGATAAAGACTTCAATATAAAAAAGTTTAAAAATGCAAAGCATTTTTCTAAGGTTACAGGCACTCAGGATGTAATAGTAAGCCGTTTTGAAAGTGAACAGTATGGCGAAGGCTATATGTTTGTAAATTTTGCAGCTCGCAACAATTCAAACACAATTACTGCAAGTTTTAAGGATTGCAGCGCTGTGGCTATTTATGGCAGTAAAGGATTTGACGGAACACCAAAGGTAGTACCGCTTGATGATAACGGAAATATAACCATAGAGCTTAATTATGGAGACGGTGTTTTTGTAACTCCGCTTAAATAGTTTTAAACCCCTCATTTAAAGAGGGGTTTTATTATGTATTATTTAAAAATTAAATATATGTTATTAATTGTTTGTTTTTTCATTGAATTTGGTTTGTTTCATAGCTATAATTTATTTAGTATAATTTAAAGGGTGAGGTTTGTGTTAAAAAAATTAACTGCTATTATTTTAATTCTTGCCAGTGCAATTTCTGTGGTAGGCTGCAAGGCAGACAAATTACCTGATTACCCAGAGCAGTCATTTGAAATTTCTGGATTTTGGGCGCCGTATGAACTAACAGAGGAAAGCTTTAAACAATACAAGGATGTGGGCTTCACTACCTTTGCTATGCTCAATCATTCCCTTGCAAAAAACAGTGAAAATCAGTTTTATCTTGGTTCTGAACGCACTATGAAAGCGCTTGAACTTTGTCGTAAGGTTGGTCTTAAGGCAATTTTAAACTACGGCGATTGGGTTGCTACATGGTCAGAAAACAACGAGGAATATTACAGTGAAACACCATTTAGCCAATATGACCTTTATGGCGATTATAAAGATATAATTACAGGTGTACATATCGTTGATGAGCCTTCAAAGCATCATTACGACGGCAGATATAACAGTAAGACTATGATGGATGACTTTCAAAAGGTTTATCCGGACGCCTATTACATAGTAAATCTTTCACCCAGATATGCGGGTGGATCATATTGGGACTTTGTCGATTACGATGAGCTTGTAGAAACCTATGAAAATGAAATAATGACTCATTTTGATAATAAGTTTATTTCGGTTGACTGTTATCCTTTCTGCAATGAAGAACACCGCGAGTATCCGCGTCGCAAAGATTGGCTTTTAGGTCATGAAATTATTGCTAATTTAGGCAAGAAGCACGATGCTTATAAAACAGCAATTATACAAAGCAGTGTTACAAATGAGTTTGCAAAAGAACTTACTGAAGGTGATATGCGACTTCAGGTAAACGTGGCACTTGCGTTTGGTTTTGACCATATACAGTACTATTGTTACGAGGTGCCTAAATCCTTTAACGAGGATGGTACGGTAGAAAATATGTACGAGCATTGTATATTAAATCAAGATAGTACACCTAACGAAATGTATTATTGGCTACAGGATATACATAAAGAGATACAGTCGTACTCGAGTGTAATACTTGCTTACGATTGGGACAGCATTATCACCCGAAATCCCGTTGGTTTTAGTAGCAACACCGATATGATGAGAATGTTAGACCGTGAATTTGAAAATGCTAAGCACTTTGAAAAGGCTATCTCGTCTACTGACTTGGCTATCAGTCGTTTCACAAGCGAAGAATATGGCGAAGCATATATGTTTGTAAACTATGCGCTAAAAGACAGCAAAAACAATATTGTAACTGCTACCTTTAAGGATTGCACCAAGCTGGCAGTTTACGGTGGTAATGGCTTTGATGGCACACCGCAGATAGTAGAGCTTGACGAAGAAAATAAATGCCGTTTTGAGCTTGAGTATGGTGAAGGCTTGTTTGTAGTACCAATGGCTTAATGGAGAAAATAATATGGTTAAAAAAATTACGGTAATTTTTTTAAGTATGGTTTTAACAATATCTTTAATAGGCTGTGCGCAAAAAGATAAACTGCCGCAGTATGAAGACCACGAATTTAACATTATGGGTCTTTGGGCGCCGTATGACGTATCTGAGGAGGGCTTTAAGCTTTACAAGGATGCGGGCTTTAATGTACTTTCATTTACCAACCATAGTGAAGAACCAAGAAGCAGTGATAACCAATATTATCTTGGTTCTAATCGCACTATGGAAGCGTTAAAGTTGTGTAAAAAGGTTGGGCTTGATGCATATATTGCTTATGAAGACACATGGTTTGTACGTGATATAGAGGGTGACGATTATTTTGACGGAACACCATTTACCAATTATGACTTTTACGGGGAATATAAGGATATTATAAAAGGTGTTCATATTAAAGATGAGCCAAACAAAGAAGAAATGGATAAGTACTGTGATATGCGACTTATTGATGATTTTAAAAAGGTTTATCCAAATGCGAGTTATGTTGTAAATCTTACCCCTAACTATGCGGGTGGAGCTTGGTGCGGCTTTACAACGTATGATGAACTTTTAGATTATTACGAAAAAAGCTTTATGGTGCATTTTGAAAAGCCGTACATTTCGGTAGGTTATTATCCTTTCCCAAATGAAGAAAATCGTAAGTATCCACGTCGCGATGACTGGGTTATAACCTATGAAAAGGTTGCCAATGTGGCCAAAGAATACAATGCTTCAAAAACAATGATTTTGCAGTCAAGTGTAAGCCTTGAATTTGCAAAAGAGCTTACCGAGGCCGATATGCGCTTACAGGTAAATATGGCGCTTGCTTTTGGTGTAGATAATATTCAGTATTATTGCTACTCGGTTCCAAAAGGTCAGTATTATTATGATTATTGTATAGTAGACCGCGAAAACAAACCAAGTGCGCTTTACTACTATTTGCAAAACATTCACAAAGAGATACAGTCGTATGCCGACGCAATTCTTTCTTACGAGTGGGATAGCGTTATAGGTAGCAATCCAGTAGGCTTTAGCAGCAATATGGATATGTCTAAACTATTGCTTCAAAATGAGTTTAAAGATACCAAACATTTTGAAAATGTGTTATCTTCTACCGATTTGGTAATTAGCCGTTTTACAAGCGAAAAGTATGGCGAAGCATATATGCTTGTAAACTATGCTAAAAAAGGCATTGATAACAATATTGCAACTGTTACCTTTAAGGATTGCAGTAAGGTAGCGGTTTACGGTGGCAATGGCTTTGACGGCACACCGCAGATAGTAGAGCTTGATGAAGAAAACAAGTACCGCGTAGAGCTTGAATACGGCGAGGGTGTATTTGTTGTGCCAATGGTATAAGAGGAAAATAATATGATTAAAAGAATTATTGCACTTTTTTTATGTGTTGTACTAACTCTGTGTATAGCAGGATGTGATATTTCTAAAAAAATCGAGAATAAATTACCCGATTATTCACAGCGAGATATTAAAATATTAGCCCTATGGGCACCGTACGAGTTAACCGAGGAAAACTTAAAAGTGTATAAAGATGCGGGTTTTAATACTTTACCTTTTTCTGGTAGGGGTAGTGGTGACGCTTCCTCTGAGAATCGATATTATTTAGGGTCTAACCGTACTAAAAAGGCTTTGGATTTGTGCAAAAAAATGGGTTTAGATGCTTGGATATCCTATTCTTATTGGAGTGCTAAAAGCATAGAGGGTGAAGATTATTATTCACAAAACAATCCATTCAGTCAGCACAATTTATATGACGAATACAAGGATATTATAACAGGCGTTAGAATATGGGATGAGCCCAGCAAAAAAGACCAAGAAATGCTGGCAAATCCTAAGCTTATTGACGATTTTAAAAAGGTTTATCCTAATGCGCATTATATTGTTAATCTTACTCCTAAGTATGCAAGCGCCAGCTATTACGGTTTTGACACTTATGACGAACTGGTAGGATATTATACGGATAATATTATGAATAAATTTGATAATAAAATTATTTCTGTTGATTATTATCCGTTTTCTAATGAGGAACATCCCACATATCCGCGTCGTAACGATTGGCTTATATCTTTAGAGGTAATTGCTAAAGTTGCTAAAGAATATAATGCCCAAATGGCTGTTATAATGCAATCAAGCACAGGTCTTGAATTTGCAAAAGAACTAGCCGAAGCTGATATGCGATTGCAAGCAAATATTGCTCTATGCTTTGGCGCCGATATTTTAGAATATTATTTGTACGCTGTTCCGCTTGAAGATGAGGTAAGATATAACCATTGTATTCTAAATCGTGACAACACCCCAAGTCAGCTTTATTATCATGTTCAAAAGGTAAATAAGGAAGTACAGTCTTATTCTAACGTTATTTTGTCTTATGATTGGGACAGCGCCATAGCAGTAAATCCCGTTGGCTTTAGCGGCAATAAGGATGTATCGGTTATGATGCGTAACGAGCTTAAAGATGCCAAGCATTATGAGAAGGCAATATCTTCAACCGATCTTGTTATAAGCCGTTTTACAAGCGAAAAGTATGGAGAAGCATATATGCTTGTAAACTATGCTCAAAAAGGCATTGACAACAATATTGCAACTGTTACCTTTAAGGATTGCAGTAAGATAGCAGTTTACGGCGGCAATGGCTTTGACGGCACACCGCAGATAGTAGAGCTTGATGAAGAAAACAAATACCGCGTAGAGCTTGAATACGGCGAGGGTGTATTTGTAGTTCCAATGGCATAAGGAGATGAATTTTTACGGTAATTGAAAGTACAAACAGGTATAAAAACAAAATCATTACCATACCAAATATTTTGTCATTTTTTAGACTTTGTTTAATTCCTATAATTGTTTGGCTTTACTGCTTTCGCCAAAGTTATTTGTGGACTACGGTTATATTTATAATATCGGGACTTACCGATATTATAGACGGATTTATTGCGCGAAGGTTTGATATGATAAGCGACTTTGGCAAAGCGTTTGACCCTGTGGCCGATAAGCTTACACAAATATCTATGCTGTTTTGTCTGGTTACACGTTTTCCGCTAATGCTGATACCGCTTGTAATACTTATTATAAAAGAGGCGCTTGCCGCAGTTATGAATATGATAACGCTTGAAAAGGCAGGCTTTGTAGTAGCGGCTAAATGGCACGGAAAGGTAAACACCGTACTTATTTATTCAATGATGTTTATACATATAGTGTGGTTTAATATTCCACCTACCGTTTCTAACGTTTTGGTTATAATTTGTATTGTTATGATGCTGATTTCATCTTTCCTATACACAAAATCTGATGTAAAGGCAATAAGAAAAGAAAAAGAATAAAATTAAAGGCTTGGATATTTCCAAGCCTTTAATTGTGCGTTGTATATTATTTTTTAAGTTTATTGTCAACAACATCAGCAAGAATTGCCTCAAATTGTTCCATTGGTATTGCGCCAAGGTCTTCGCCTGAACGGTGGCGAACAGATACTGTTTTATTTTCAATATCCTTGTCGCCCAAAATAATCATATAAGGCACCTTTTCAAGCTGTGCGTTTCTGATTTTGTATTTTAGTGTGTTTTGGCTGTCGTCAACGCTTACGCGATATTTTTTAGCCGCAAGCTGTGCACGAATTTCTTCGGCATAGTCGTTTGCGCGGTCGGTAATGGTAAGAATACGCACCTGCTCAGGTGACATCCATGTAGGTAGTGCACCTGCATATTTTTCAATTAAGTATGCAAGTGTACGCTCGTAGCAACCAAGACTAGTACGGTGAATGATGTAAGGAAGCTTCTTTTGACCATCAGCATCGGTGTAGTACATACCAAATTTTTCAGCAAGTAGCATATCTATTTGAATGGTAACGATAGTATCTTCTTTACCAAAAACATTTTTGTACTGTATATCAAGCTTTGGTCCGTAGAAAGCGGCCTCATCAATACCAATTTCATAGTTAACGCCCAAGTTTTCAAGTATTTTTGCCATGGTGTCTTGTGCGGCGTTCCATTGTTCTGCGGAACCTTCATATTTAGCGGTGTTGTTAGGATCCCACTGTGAGAAACGGAAAGTACAATCTTCAAGCAGTCCTACTGTTTCAAGGAAGTATTTACTAAGGCTTAAGCAATCGGCAAACTCTTGCTCTAATTGGTCGGGGCGAAGCACCAAATGACCCTCAGAAATAGTGAACTGGCGCACACGGATAAGACCGTGCATTTCACCCGAATCTTCATTTCTAAATAGGGTAGAGGTCTCACCCAAACGCATTGGCAAATCGCGGTAGCTACGCGCCGAGTTAAGATATACTTGGTACTGGAATGGGCATGTCATAGGACGCATTGCAAGGCACTCTTTTTCTTCATCAAATGGATCGCCCAAAACAAACATACCGTCAAGGTAGTGATCCCAGTGACCAGAAATGCGGTAAAGGTCACGTTTTGCCATAAGAGGAGTTTTGGTAAGTAAGTATCCATGCTCTTGCTCAATATCTTCAACCCAACGCTGAAGTAGTTGAATTACGCGTGAGCCCTTTGGTAAAAGTATGGGTAAGCCCTGACCTATTGCATCAACAGTTGTAAAGAAGTTAAGTTCACGACCAAGCTTGTTGTGGTCGCGGCGTTCAGCCTCTTCAACCATTTTTAAGTATGCGTCAAGCTCATCTTGTGTTTTAAAAGCTGTGCCGTAAATACGGGTGAGCATTTTGTTGTTTTTATCATTTTTCCAGTATGCGCCTGATTGACCTGTAATTTTAAATGCCTTTAGTGCTTTTGTATAACAAAGGTGAGGACCTGTGCACATATCTACATAGTCGCCCTGCTTAAAAAAGCTGATTTCAGCATCTTCTGGTAGGTCAGCTATATGCTCTACTTTATATTTTTCACCTAATTCTTGCATATGAGCCACAGCCTCTTCACGTGACATAACGTAGGGGCGAATAGGTAAATTTTCTTTGGTGATTTTTTTCATTTCGGCTTCAATGTTTGCCAAATCCTCGTCAGTTAGCTTGGTGTCGCCAAGGTCTATATCGTAGTAAAAACCCTTTTCGGTAGCAGGGCCATAGCCAAAATCTGCGTGAGGGTAAAGGCGCTTTACAGCCTGAGCCATAATGTGAGCCGCAGAATGACGTAAAACTTCTAGTTCTTGGCTTGCTTCGGCTTCGGCTACTGTGCCGTCTTTGTAGATAATTTTCATAAAAATCTATCCTCTTTCATAATAATATTAAAAATAAAAACTTCGCCACCTGTAAAAACAGGGACGAAGTGTAAAATACTCTCCGTGGTTCCACCCACATTCCGTATTTTTAAAATACGGCACTTTTAACGCCTTAACGCAGCGGCTACGTCTGTGGTTGTTACCCCACAGCGCTCAAAGGTGGTGTTCGCCTATGCCTTTTCTTATAACCGTTTCAGCCAATGCGGTTACTCTCTTATAAAGAAATATAACAAGGTTACTGTCCTTATCAATGCTTTACATTAGTATATAATAACTATTTTACACACTTTTGTCAAGAAAAAAGCCGTGATTTTGCAAAAAATTACGAAAAACACAAAATTTTTTATTGACTGTAAAAAAAAATAGTAGTATTCTATAATATATTATTTTTTGTAATTTGTATGGAGGTACATAAAATGTTTAAATCAGAATATTTGAACAAAGTTTATGCTGACGTAGAAAAACGTAACGGCAACGAGCCTGAATTTTTACAGGCAGTACGTGATGTATTAGAGTCACTTGAGCCTGTTGTAGCACAGGACGCTAAATTTGAAAAGCACGGTGTAATTGAACGTATGGTAGAGCCCGAGCGTATGATTACATTCCGCGTATCTTGGGTAGACGACAATGGCACTGTTCAGGTTAACCGCGGTTTCCGTGTGCAGTTTAACTCTGCAATAGGACCTTACAAGGGTGGTCTTCGTTTCCATCCATCAGTTAATGCTTCTATTATGAAGTTCTTAGGTTTTGAGCAAACCTTTAAAAACAGCCTTACAGGTCTACCTATGGGTGGCGGTAAGGGTGGTTCTGACTTTGACCCACGCGGCCGTTCAGACGGTGAGATTATGAGATTTTGCCAGAGCTTTATGACCGAGCTTTCAAAGCACATCGGTGCTGATACCGACGTCCCAGCAGGTGATATTGGTGTAGGTGCCCGTGAGGTAGGTTATCTTTACGGTCAGTATAAGCGTCTTCGCAATGAGTTTACCGGCGTTCTTACAGGTAAGGGT
>JAZNSJ010000179.1:0-6330 GCA_045591155.1 Acutalibacteraceae bacterium
GTATAAAATTGCCAGACGGCAACGATATTAAGTCTTTAAGCATTAAATTTTCCTGTCCTGAATGGATAATTGACAGTTTTATATATGATTATGGTATAGATAATGCGATTAGCTTGTTAGAGTATTCTTTGCAATCGCCACCCGTTACAATCAGGGTTAATACCCTAAAAACCAACACTGCCCAATTAAGCGAGTTTTTGTTGCAGGAGAATATAAAAACCACGCCTGCAGGTATTGAAAATTCGTTAGAGATTATAGGCGGTATTGATGTAACAAAAAGTCGCGCATACCGTGACGGACTTTTTCATGTACAGGATATTGCTTCGCAAACCGTTGTAAATATTTTATCACCAAATCCTAGGGAAAGGGTGCTTGATGTTTGCGCAGCGCCCGGTGGTAAAACCTTTACAATGGCGCAGTATATGAAAAACAGCGGAGAAATTTTTGCCTGTGATTTATATCAAAAACGTGTAGAACTAATTAAAAAAGGTTCTTGTCGTTTATCAATTACAAATATAAATGCAATTCAAAATGATGCTACCGTTTATAACGATAAATTAGGTAAGTTTGATGTTATACTTTGCGATGTTTTGTGCTCTGGACTTGGCGTTATACGTCGTAAACCCGAAATTAAATATAAGGACATTAGTGAATATAACGACATTACAGCTATCCAAAGCAAAATTCTTGAAAATGCAGCCTCATATCTTAATGAAAATGGACGTATTTTATACTCAACATGTACATTGCGAAAGTGCGAGAATGAGGACATTATTAAGCGTTTTCTTGACAAATACCCCCAATATGAGTTAAAATACCAACATACGTTTATGCCGCATATAGATGGCAGTGACGGTTTTTACTGTGCGCTCTTGCAAAAAAGCAGGTGATTTTATTTACCCAAAACTTGATATACGTTCTCTTAATTTAGAGGCTATAACAAAACTTGTTATTGACTTAGGTCAGCCCAAGTTTCGCGCGTTGCAGCTTTTTAAATGGTTGCAGTCGGGCGTAGATAGTTTTGATGAGATGACTAATATTCCTGCGTCTATGCGTAAACAGCTTGACGAAATAGGTTACATTGCCACTGTAAAGCCGCTACGTAAATATGTATCACAAATTGACGGCACAGTAAAATTTGTTTATGAGCTTTATGACGGCGAGCTTATAGAGTCGGTGCTTATGAAATATGAGCACGGCTATACCGTGTGTATCTCTACACAGGTTGGCTGCCGTATGGGATGTAAGTTTTGCGCATCGGGTATTTATGGTCTTACACGCAATCTTACTGCATCTGAAATGCTGGCGCAAATAACCTACGCTCAGCGTGACAATAACATTCGTATTTCAAATGTTGTTATGATGGGTATGGGCGAGCCGCTTGATAATTTTGATAATAGCATACAGTTTTTAAAGCTTGTAAGTGATGAAAACGGTCTTAATATTGGTCTTCGTCACATATCACTTTCTACCTCTGGTGTTGTAAGTGGCATTAAAAAACTTGCAGAATACAATCTGCCAATCACTCTTTCAATATCTCTACACGCTCCAAATGATGAGATAAGAAATCGCACAATGCCTGTTAATAAAAAATGGAATGTTGATCAATTATTACAGGCGTGTCGTGAATATCAAAAAATAACAACACGTAGAATTTCATTTGAATACGCCTTAATAGAGGGTGTTAATGATAGCGATGCCAATGCACGCGAATTAGCCGCAAGACTAAAGGGTATAATGTGCCACGTAAATTTAATTCCTGCTAATCCCGTGAAGGAAAACACATTTAAAAAACCCGATCGCAAGGCAATTATTGCTTTTCAAAAAAAACTTGAAAGCCTTGGCGTTAATGCAACAATACGTCGTACTTTAGGTGCCGATATTGATGCTTCTTGCGGTCAACTTAAAAAGAAAACAAAGGAGGAAATAGACGGTGCGAATTTTTGCTAAAACCGATAAGGGAAAAGTACGCAGCATCAATCAAGATGCCTATGTTGCAAATGTTTTATCGGGCGGCGCAGCACTTGCCGTTGTTTGTGACGGAATGGGCGGCGCAAGTGCTGGCGACATTGCAAGTAAAACAGCTGTTGAAGTTATATCTCAATATGTTTTAAATGCATATAATCCTTCTATGACCTCACAAGATATAACAAGGCTTTTAAATAATGCAATTACTTCGGCAAATATTGAAATTTTTGCATTATCTCAAAAGGATGAAAAGTTAAGCGGTATGGGAACTACAGCTGTAGTTGCAGTTGTACGTGAAGATCAAGCCATTATTTGCAATATTGGAGACAGTCGTGCCTATCGCGTAAGTGATACACTTGAACAAATTACACGTGATCACTCGGTAGTACAGTCACTTGTAGAAAGCGGTAAGCTTTCTCCTGAAGAGGCGCGTGTTCACCCCGAAAAAAACGTTATTACACGTGCTCTTGGTGTTGAAGAAAATGTTTTAACCGATAGTTATTGTATTGATATAGGCGATAATGATAAGATTTTACTTTGTACTGACGGACTTAGTAACTATGCAGATGCAGAATGTATCTTACGCATTGTAAAAGGCAATGCTTTAGATAAAATAACAGATTTATTGATTAACGAAGCTAACTTGGGCGGCGGTAAAGATAATATAACTGCTGCCGTTATATCCCACTGATAGAAAGGATAGTGCTATTTTATGGATAGATTTGTAGGTAAACGTTTAGACGGACGATATGAAATTCAAGAAATTATAGGCGTTGGCGGTATGGCTGTTGTGTACAAAGCGCACGACAATGTAGAAAACCGTACCGTTGCTATTAAAATTCTTAAAGAAGAATTTGTTTCTAACGAGGAATTTATTCGCCGTTTTAAAAACGAATCAAAGGCAATTGCTGTGCTTTCACATCCAAATATTGTAAAGGTTTATGATGTAAGCTTTGGTGATCTTATTCAGTATATTGTTATGGAATACATAGACGGTATTACCCTAAAGGAGTTTATTGAGCGTCAGGGTAGCCTTAGATGGAAGGATGCTGTATACTTTACAATTCAAATTTTAAAGGGCTTACAGCACGCGCATGACAAGGGTATTGTTCACCGTGACGTAAAGCCGCAAAATATTATGGTGCTTTCTGATGGCACAATAAAGGTTGCCGACTTTGGTATTGCTCGCTTTGCAAGAAATGAACAGCGCACCATTACCGATAAAGCAATTGGCTCTGTTCATTATATAAGTCCTGAACAGGCAAGGGGCGAAAAGACTGACGAAAAGTCAGATATATATTCTGTGGGTGTTATGCTTTATGAAATGCTTACAGGTCAACTACCCTTTGAGGCAGAAAGCGCAGTATCGGTTGCTATTATGCAGCTGCAGCGAGACCCTAAATTACCTACAGAGGTTAACCCCTCAATTCCGTTGGGCCTTGAGCAAATTACAATGCACTCTATGCAAAAAACACCCGAACGCCGTTATCAGTCGGCTTCTGAATTGCTTTGCGATTTAGAACAGTTTAAAAAAGACCCAGAGGCTACTTTTGATTATTCATATTTTGTAGATAATTCTCCTACCAAATTTGTTGATACTCTTATGTCATCAACACCTGCATCGGCTGTTGTTGATGAGGAAGATGATATTGAGGAAGAAATTAAAGAAAAAAATAATATGATACCCATACTTGCGGGTATTGCTTCGGCACTTGTTGTTGCCCTTATTATTTTGGCAATTATTTTTGTTCCAAAGCTTCTTAAAAACACAGGCGACGAAATTGAATGCCCCAACTTTGTGGGTATGACAATTGATGAGGTTAAGAAAAACGAGCATTTTTCTTCATTTGAAATTGACTGGGAATATACAGCAAATGAAGAGTATGATAGCAACATTGTTTGCGACCAGTCACAATCTGCTAAGAAAAAGCTTAAAAAGGGTGCAAAGCTTACTCTTTATATAAGCACTGGTAAAACCAATATTAAGGTTCCTGATGTTTACGGTAAAACCGAATCATATGCTATTTCAGAGCTTAAATCAAAAGGCTTTGTTACAACGGTAAAAATGGTAGCCGATGATGAGGTTGAGGAAGGTCTTGTAATTAAAACCGACCCTGTACGTACAACGGTTGTAGCCGAAGGCGCAGAAGTTACCGTTTATGTAAGTACAGGTAAAGAAGTAAAAATGATTGACATTCCTCACGTTGTAGGTTTGACTCAAGAAAAGGCAAAAAGCCTTATTGAAAAAGAAGGCTTGATTATTGAAACCGAAACACGCGACCTTACTTCAAGTGATAAATTCTATGAAAAAGGTTATGTTATAGCGCAAGAGCCTGATGCAAACTCAAGCGAAAAGGTACCCGAGGGTACAACAATCAAGGTGTATGTAAGCACTGGTGTTACCAATTACACCTACGCGCCAACCGTTGATATAAGAAATGATTTTACTAATTATGAATCAACAGGTTATATATCACTTTGGTCAGAAGGTAAAATGGTTGCTAAAGAGAGCGTAAAGCTTGATTTTGCCGAAAAGAGCTCATATACCTTTGAAAAAATGACCGGCACAGAAAAGGAATATGAATATACAGTTAAGGTCCGTTTTGGTGATGATAGCGAATATTATAGCTATGCAACAATCAAGGTGAACGCTGCTACGGATAAGACCACCGAAATAAATAAGAAAACCGATTATAAAAAGTATGTATCAAAAATTCAAGAACCACAAACTCCCACAACAAAAACCAATTGTGATGTTTGTGCGGCTGAGTTAACCAACGGTGAAAAACATACCGATGATAATCACGAAAACTGTCCTAACGGCGATCACAAAAAGCCTAAGGGTGCCGATTGCATTATTTGCACAATAGGCGAAGAATAATATGATAAAAAAAGGTATACTTATTAAAGCAATTTCCGGCTTTTACTATGTCAGTTGTGACGGTAACGTATACGAATGTAAAGCCAGGGGAAACTTTCGCAAGGCGGGAGTTTCCCCTGTTGTGGGTGATATGGTTGAGTTTAGCCTTATTGATAATACCCACGGTATTGTAGAGGAAATTGCCACACGAAAAAACCTGTTTAACCGACCTCTTGTTGCCAATATAGATAAGCTTTTTATTGTATCAGCATACAGCACTCCTGCGCCCGATACGCTTATGATTGACAGGCTGACTGCGCTTGCAATTTACAATAATATTGAGCCAATAATTGTATTTAACAAGTCAGATATGGGCTCATTTGATGAGCTTTATAACGTATATAGGGCGTCAGGCTTTAAGACCTTTGTTGTATCCGCAAAGGATAATATAGGTGTTGATTTATTAAAAAGCGAAATGCAAAACTGTGTTTGTGCTTTTTCGGGTAATTCGGGTGTTGGTAAGTCAAGCATTCTTAATGCATTGTTTCCAAGTCTACAGCTTAAAACAGGTGAGGTAAGCGATAAATTGGGTAGGGGGCGTCATACCACACGCCACACCGAGTTGTTTTTTGTGGGGGAAGGTGCATATGTAGTTGATACGCCCGGTTTTTCTACAGTGGAAACACAAGAAGATTTATATGAATTTAAACTTGCATTACCCGAGTGTTTTCCGGATTTTAACGAATATTTGGGTTGTTGTAAATTTACTTCCTGTTCTCACACCACCGAAAAGGGTTGTGCTGTGATAAATGCTGTGGCAAACGGTAAAATTCAAAAATCACGTCATAATAGTTATGTTGCTTTGTCGGCAGAACTTAAAGATGTAACAGCTTGGAACAGTAAACAAAAATAAACAAGGGATGGGTATATGTTTATTACGGTATTTTTAACAGGTGTAGGTCTTGCTATGGATGCCTTTGCCGTAGCCATCTGCAAAGGCCTTAAGATGCAAAAATTAAATTACAATCAAATGGGGCTTATTGCGCTTTTTTTTGGCGGTTTTCAGGCACTTATGCCGCTTATTGGTTGGGTTCTTGGTAAAAGCTTTGAGGTGTATATAAAAAGCATAGATCATTGGGTTGCTTTTGGACTACTATTATTTATTGGCGGTAAAATGGCGATTGAATCTTTTAAAGAAGATGATGACGATTGCTGTAATAATTTTGATATTAAAGAACTACTTATTATGGCAATTGCTACCAGTATAGATGCATTGGCGGTTGGAATTGCTTTTGCACTTAAAGATATTAATATATTTATTGCAATTGCAGTAATTGGTATTACAACCTTTATTTTATCGGCAATAGGCGTGCTTATTGGTCACAAATTTGGCGCTGTTTATAAATCAAAAGCCGAACTTGTGGGCGGTATAATTTTAATACTTATCGGCACTAAAATACTGCTTGAGGATTTAGGAATTTTAAATATTAATTTATTTTAAC
>JAZNSJ010000180.1:0-3667 GCA_045591155.1 Acutalibacteraceae bacterium
CCTAAACTTGTTATTTGTGACGAACCTGTTTCGGCACTTGACGTATCTATACAGGCGCAAATAATCAATCTGCTTAAACAATTGCAACAAGAAATGAATCTTACATATTTGTTTATTTCACACGACTTATCGGTTGTTAAGTTTATATCCGATAAAATCGGTGTTATGTATTTGGGCTCTATGGTTGAATTTGGTACTAAAGAAGATATTTTTGCCAATCCTTTACATCCGTATACTCAGGCATTGTTTTCGGCAATTCCGCAACCTGACCCCGATGTAAAGATGAATCGTATTATTCTTAAGGGTGACATTCCGTCGCCTGCCAATCCACCAAAGGGTTGTCGTTTCCATACTCGTTGTCCAAAGGCAATGGATATATGTAGCGAGGTTACACCCGAATACCGTGATTTTGGTAACGGTCATTGCGCGGCTTGTCATCTGCTTAACGAGGAATAATACCTATGAGCAAAAAGACAAAAAAAGAAAAGATAACCTATATCGATGATGGCAGAACAATTGCCGATATGTCAAATCTTCCACCACGCGCCCAGTGGGCGAGACGGGGGACTACGTCAAGTTTTAAAGATATATGGCGTACCTATTGGATGGCAACAAAAATGATGATACGTCCAACACTTTTGGCAATTGTTTTCGTCTCGGTTATCTATCTTATAATTACAATTATTTTCTTGATAATAAAGTAAATTTTATCTTGCACTTTTTATCAGAAGTGATATAATTATATTATTAAATATTTGGAGGTTTTTGTTATGTTTTGTAAAAAATGCGGTTTTGATGTTACAGACGGCGAATTTTGTCCCAACTGTGGCACAGCAGTAGAAAAAGAAGTTCAGAATGAAACTATTGAAACATCATCAGGTGCAGATGACACAGTCGATCCAGGAAAAAGCAAGGGTCTTATTTCTTTAATTTTAGGTATAGTGTCTTTAGTGCTTGGTACAATTTGTTCATGTGGTTGTGCATCTCCGCTTACAATCATTACTTCAATTGTTGGTATGATACTTGGTTCTTCTGCAAATAAAGCATCTATTTCTGCAGGATTTGAAAAGAACGGTAAAGGAAAGATTGGTTTTATACTTTCATTAATTTCCTTGATAGTTAGCATTTTTGTTGCCGTTGCATGGACTATTTATGCTTTTGTAATGGGTGCATTGGGTAGCGTTGGTGCAATTTAAAATAAAAAAGTCACTATTTATTAGTGACTTTTTTTATTTTAGAAAAATGTGTCGTATTTTCTTGCAATATGTAAAACTATATGATATAATAAAGATAATATTTTTAGGAGGTTACATATTATGGTATGTAGTAAATGTGGTTTTATTGTTAATGAGGGCGAATTTTGTCCAAACTGTGGTACTCTTGTTCAGGCGAATGTTGCGGAAAGCGGTGCTCCTGTTCAGGCAGCAAGTGACCCCGGCAAAGCTAAAGGTATTGTTGCTTTGATTATGGGTATTCTTTCAATGGTAAATATGTGCTCATGTGGTGCAGGTATTGTATTTGCTATTGTTGGTATGATACTTGGTTCTTCTGGTTTTAACGCTTCTGCAGAAGCAGGTTTTGAAAACAAGATGGCTAAAACCGGTAAAACACTTAGTATAGTTGGTCTTATCCTTAGCATACTTGGTATACTTTTCTGGGTTTTATATTATGTTTTTATTTTCGTAATTGGTATGGGCGGACTATAATAATTTAAAGCCACTTATAAAGTGGCTTTTTTTATTCGAAAAGGTTATTTTATGAAAAAGATTTTTAATAAAAAATTCTTTCTTTTACTATTTGATATTTTAATATTACCCGGTATTTTTGTTTGTAAATATTTAAGCAAATTTATGCTTGACGCCATAGATTCAGAGTGTATATGCACCTATTTTCACGGTAAATGTCTTACCTGTGGCGGAACGCATTTTGTAAACAATTTAACACAAGGTAAAATATTTGATGCGTTTACCGATAACGTCTTTTTGTTTTTTTTGCTTATATTTTTTATAATAACTTTTATATTAATACACCTGTATTGGTTGTTTAATTTAAATTTTGCAAAAAAAGTTCTAAAAAAAATGTACTCTATACCGTCGCTTATATTTTGGTGTGTTTTTGGGTTGATTTTTTTAATTATAAGAAATATACCTGCGGTAATATTTATTGTAAAATTAATTATTTATTTAAATGCTAACAACACTGTGTAAGTAAGGATGTGTATTTATGATTTGTAAAAAATGTGGTTTTGAAGTCACAGGCGATTTTTGTCGTAATTGTGGAGAACCCGTAAAGAAAGATGATTTTATTAGCGAAGTAGTCGGTGAAACCGAAGTCTTAAGCGACGAATACGAATTAAGTGGCGAAACAGAGATTTTAAGTGAAAATGCTTTTATAAATACTAATGATGATTTAGGAACGGAAAATATTACTCGACAAGACGTTAATCCTAATATTCCACCTTATGCTACTGTTTCGGTAACGTATCCCGGCAAAGGCACAGGTATTGCAGCTATGATTTTGGGTATTATAGCGCTTGCTTTTTCAACAATATTTGCTTGTTGTGGCCTAATTTGCTTATCAGGTAATGGTTTACTATTTACAATTCCGATTTCTTTTCTTAGTGGATTAGTTGGTTTTATTCTTGCAATCATTTCGAAAAAAGCCGCTAAAAAAGCCGGTTTTAAAAACAAAATGGCAAATATTGGTTTTATATTATCACTGATTTCTTTAATAATTAGTGTTGTGGTATTTTTATTAATTATTATTGCCGTTATTGTTTTGCTTATAATCTTTGGTGGAGCAGGAATAGGTGATTTTATTTCTTCTTTTGCTGAAAGATTAGCATACGAGGATATTAACAATTATACCTACTATTATTAATTTTAAAAAACAGCTTGCATAAAAGGCAAGTTGTTTTTTTGTAAAAAAATGTTGCAAAACCAAAATATATGTGATATTATATACGTATATTTTTATGGAGGTGCATATTTTATGATATGTAAAAAATGCGGATTTAACTTTGACGGCGCTTTTTGTCCAAACTGTGGCGAAGCAGCTGTTATTGAAAACGTTGTAAACGAACCTGTTTATGTTGACGCTGAACCAGTTGGCAAAAACCCAGGCAAAGGTAAGGGTATCGCTGGTATGATACTTGGTATTATATCTATGTTATCATACTGTTGTAGTTGTTGTGCTATTATTCCTTATATTGGTTGGGTAGCTGCAATCGGATCATTTATTCTTCCACCTATTTGTTCTATTATAGGTTTGATACTTTCTTCATCTGGTCTAAAGGCATCAAAAGCAGCTGGTTTTGGTAATGGTATGGCAAAAGTTGGTAAAATTCTTTCAATTATTGCCTTAGTACTTTTCATTCTTATGGTTGTTGGTGCTATTATATTGGTTGTTGTAATTGGTGGCGGTTCTATTCTTGCAATACTTGGTAGCGCTGCATCAATGAATTCAGCGATGGCAAGCCTTGAATACTATTATTAATTTTTACAATTTTAAAGAACCATCAATTTTGATGGTTCTTTTTTTGTATGGATTTCCAATATTTAATTGTTTTATGTTGATTATTGTATATTTTTGTGTTAATATATATTCATAGTATATAATATTAAAGATAATTAATATTCAGGAGGAAAAATTATGAAATGTAAAAAAT
>JAZNSJ010000181.1:0-8380 GCA_045591155.1 Acutalibacteraceae bacterium
AAGCTTGACGTTAAGCGTGTAGAAAAGGTTGAAGATGTTGTTGCAGTTGGCGACCAGGTAATTGTTAAGGTTACCGAAATTGACGACCAGGGTAGAATCAACCTTTCACGTCGCGATGCGCTTGTAGAGGTTAACGGCGCAGTTGTTGAAGACGACGCAAACGATGAAGAACCACGCAGAAACGGCGGCAACCGTGATAGACGCGGTTTTAAGAAAAGAGATAAATAATTAAAATTTTAAATCCCCGAATTTATCGGGGATTTATTTTTTAAAATAAAATGTAAAGCACGCTTGACATTTGCGCGATGTTATGATATTATACTAATGTAAAGCAAACTTTACATTGTAAAAGAGGTGGGCAAATGAAAAATAAAATAGAAGAAATAAGAAAACAAAAAGGCATTACACAAGAAGATTTTGCCAAAACCCTGGGCGTATCAAGGCAGACCATCAGCTCGCTCGAAACAGGTAAATATAATCCGTCAATTTTGTTGGCGCATAAAATAGCGAAGTGCTTTGATATGACAATAGAACAGGTATTTATTTTTGACGAGGAGGATTCAAAATGAAAAAGGTAAGAATGTTAGCGAGTATATTAGAAGTTATAGTTGGTGCAACACTTTTTGTGTGCAGTTATTTAAATTTGGTTGATGAATTCTGGTCGGGCTTTGGTGTTGCAATGCTTGTAGTGGGCACTCTGTTTCTTGTGCGAAATATTAAGTATCATAAAAATGAAAAATACCGTGAAGAGATAGATGTTCAAAACAGTGATGAGCGAAACAAGTTTATTTCAATGAAGGCTTGGAGCTGGTCAGGGTATTTATTTGTAATGATAGCCGCTATAGCTACAATTATTTTTAAACTTATAAACCAAGAAGCACTTATGATGCTCGCAAGTGGTAGTGTATGTCTCATAATACTTCTTTATTGGGTAAGTTATATAATTTTGCGTAAAAAATATTAAAAAATCCCCGAATTTTCGGGGATTTTTTTTACACTTCTTGACTGTAAAAAAAGTTTGTACTATAATTGTGGTAAATTAACAAGAAATTCATCGAATAGGAGGATGAAAAATGATTAAAAAATATTTAAACCGTCTTTTTATTGACGGACTGTCAGGTATGGCTTCGGGCCTTTTTGCCACGCTTATTATAGGTACAATCATTGCACAGGTTGGCACCTTGTTAGGCGGTGCGGCGGGTAATTACCTTGTGGCTGTTGGTGGTTTTGCTAAGACCATAACGGGTGCAGGCATCGGTATTGGTGTCGCTTGTAAGCTAAAGTCATCTCCACTCGTTACTGTGTCGGCGGCTGTTGCGGGTCTTGTGGGTGCGTTTCCAAGCCTTGCTACCGAAAGCTTTGTTATGGGAAGACCGGGTGAACCGTTGGGCGCTTTTGTTGCGGCATACATAGCCATAGAAATTGGTGGACTAGTCTCCGGCAAAACAAAAGTAGATATTATTGTAACACCGTTGGTTTCCATCCTCGCTGGTAGTGCGGCAGGTTTTGTTATAGGACCACCTGTTTCGCGTTTTATGGCTTGGATTGGCTCGATTATCAACTTTGGCGTAGAGCAACAACCCATTATTTGTGGTATTATCGTATCTGTTGTTATGGGCATTTGCCTTACATTGCCTATATCATCAGCAGCAATAGGCGTATCGCTTAAACTATCAGGTCTTGCAGCAGGTGCCGCAGTTGTAGGCTGTTGTTGTAATATGATAGGATTTGCTGTAGCGTCATACCGTGAAAACAAGGTATCAGGTCTTATTTCACAAGGCATAGGCACATCAATGCTTCAAATGCCAAACATTGTTCGCAAGCCTATAATATGGCTACCTGCTATTATAGCAAGCGCAATTTTAGGTCCTGTGTCCACTGCGCTACTTAAAATGGTAAGCACACCTACAGGTTCGGGTATGGGAACAGCGGGCTTGGTAGGTCCTTTTGAAACCTACACCGAGATGGTAAGTACCGGTGTTGACCCCGTTGTAGCAGTGCTTGAAATAGCGGTAATGCACTTTGTGCTGCCTGCAATTATTGCTTTGGGTGTAAGCGAAAGTATGCGTAAACTAGGTTGGATAAAATCGGGCGATATGAGGCTTGATGCACAATGACCAAAAAGGAAAGGGTTATAAAGGCGGTAGAGGCGCTTGAAAAATTATATCCCGATGCGATTTGTTCGCTTGAATATAGCGATGCTTTTCAACTACTTATTGCAACACGATTGTCGGCTCAATGCACCGATGCGCGTGTAAATATGGTAACTCCTGCGCTTTTTGCAAAGTATCCCGATGCTAAAAGTATGTCGCAAGCACCTATAGCGGATGTTGAAGAACTTATCAAAACCTGTGGTCTTTATAAAACAAAGGCCAAGGATTTGGTTGGTATTGCCCAAATGATAACCGAGGATTTTGACGGCAAGGTGCCCGATACAATAGAACAGTTAACAAAACTGCCCGGTGTTGGTAGAAAGACGGCAAACTTGGTTTGCGGCGATGTTTACGGAAAACCCGCTGTTGTAACCGATACGCATTTTATACGCCTTTGCAATAGATTGGGTTTTGTAAAAACAAGCAATCCCTTACAGGTGGAAAATACTATGCGCAAACTGCTACCACCCGAAAAATCAAACGATTTTTGCCATCGTAGCGTGCTTTTTGGTCGTGATATTTGCACAGCAAGAAAAGCATATTGCGAGCGTTGCCCTATGAGTGACTTTTGTCCGTCAAAGATTTATTGTAATTAAATATAAAAATTATTTTAAAAAGGTGATAGTATGGGTTTTAAAGCCAAAGTATATAATTTGATGAAGTCTTGGTGTGATGAGTTGCTTAAAACACAACTTTCTATGCCCGATCCATTACTTGATGGCGCAATTTTGTGTCCCGGTTGTGCGGTAGTTCACGGCAGATGTGCTGATATGGTCTTGCCACTTGTGCTTTTATATAAAGAAACAGGCGAGGAACACTATCTTACTGCGGCTAAAAAACTCATTGATTGGACAGAGTACAATCTACTTTCCGAACACAAGGATTACCGCAACGACCTTGCTAATCGATGGAAGGGTACAAATATTTTCACTAGTCTTATGCTTGGTGAAACGTTACATAGATTTGGCGATATTTTAGATAAAGAAACATTCAGTAAATGGGATGCTATTTTTCGCGAGCGTGCCAAAGCGGCAATAGGTTTTTGTGAAACGGTAGGTCCGCATATTAACTATAACGCGGGCGCCGCGGCTATGTTTGCGTTTGCCTATAATTATACAGGAAAAAAAATGTTTTTAGACCAAGCGCTTAAACAAGAAGCATTTTGTCGTACTCATTTTGATAATGATGGTGTATTATTTGGCGAGGGTAAGCCGCTTGACGGTACAACACCAAAGGGTTGTCACTTTATAGATATGGGTTATAACCTTGAAGAATCCATTCCACTACTTGTTATGCATTCTATTTGGATGAAAGACAATGAAAAAATTGATTTTTATACCAAGCGCGCAATTGACCATCTTGGTTTCTTACTACCTGACGGTGCAATAGATAACAGCTGGGGTACTCGCCAGAATAAATGGACCTATTGGGGCAGTCGTACTAGCGACGGTATGCACGAAGGCTTTGTTTATATAGCAAAGGATAATCCCGTTATTGCAAAGGCTGTTCGCCGTAATGTAGAACTGCTTGAGCGTTGTACCGTAGACGGTAGACTTTACGGCGGACTTATGTACCATAGCGCAAACGAACCCGCTTGTATTCATCACGCATTTGATAAGGTTAAATCACTTGCTGTTTTGTATCTTGAAATGGGTGATGAGTTTGAAACTTGCCTTGATGCTGCTTTACCGCGTGAGACCGAGGGCGTAAAATCATACCAAAACGGATATCTTTATACCGTTACAAAGGGTGATTTTATTGCCACAGTAAATGCCTGCGATACACATATTTATTCTGGCAGTGAAACAGGCGGCGGCGCCATTAGTATTCTTTGGAATAAGGATTACGGTGCTGTTATGGCGGCAACACTTAACCGTTTTGTAACTACCGAGCCTATGAATATGCAAATTCAGAGTCATCGTGATATAGAATTTTGTAATACAGCTAATCTTATGAATAGTTATATTGATAAAACGGTCGAGCTATACCGTGATGGATATACAATTACTGCAATAAGCGAAAAAAATGAATTTGAAATTAAGTATACTTTTTACGATGATATGGTAAATATAAGAATTTTATCAAAATGTCGTAGCGAGTATGAGTTGCCTATTGTTAGCCAAAGCGGCGATAGCATAAAAATAGAAGAAAAAGAGATCATATTTAAAAATATGTTATCAGTATCGTTTGATGGCAAATATAGATTAATAGCTCCGGAAAAAGACAAACGATATTTCCACCCTGTAGGTGGCTTTCAATACAAACATATATTTTTTCCGGTGTATGCTAATAAACCATTGAATATTAAAATTAAAATATTAAAATAATAACACAAGACGGAATCTATAGATTCCGTCTTGCTTTTCTTCTTACCCTGTTTATGTGCCGTTCAAAATTGCCGCTCCCGATAAACTCGGCAAGAATCAGTTGATTAAATAAAGGTACGCTGCAGTTATAAAAGCCAACGGTTTGTTGGTATAGCGGCAGCATATTTTCAGGGATTATCATATATGCAATTCTTATTGCGGGCGACACTGTTTTTGAAAAGGTGTTAACGTATATAACATTATTGCCGTTTGATAGTGAAAATACAGTTTCTTCGGCCTTTTTAAGTAGAGTAAATTCCGATTCGTAGTCATCCTCTACAATAATTTTATCAGAGTTTTTTACCCAATCAATATATTCACGTTTTTTTGAAGCGCTGGCGCTAATGCGACTGGGGTAGCTACGATATGGGGTTATGTGTAAAACGGTAGCAGGCGTTTTGTGTAGATGCTTGCTGGATATACCATCTTTTATAAGAGGCAAAAACACGGTTTTTACTCCGTTTGCACGGTATACCTTTGAAATTTTTGAATATGATGGATCTTCAAGCGCGTATATTCTGTTTTTGCCAAGCATTTGTACGATAAGGCCGTATAGATATTCGCTACCCGCACCAATTACAATTTGTTGGGCTTTAACCGCAATTCCGCGACTGCGCTTAAGATAATTGCAAATTGCATCCTTAAGCTCGTTACAACCGCTACCAAGGCTAGAACTAAAAATATCTTCACCGTATTGGCTTAAAACCTTTCGAACGGTTTTTGCATAAATTGAAAAAGGAAAATCGTTATTATGTACAATGCTGTGCGTGCGTGTGGGTAGTGTGTTTGAAATAGCGGGCGATACAAAGGTGCTGTCTGGATTATAGCAAACAAAATACCCACTTCTTTCACGCGAGTCGATATATCCCTCTTCATAAAGCAGAGAATATGCGTGTTCAACCGTGATAACACTGATACCCATTTCTTCGGATAAAATGCGCTTTGATGGAAGTTTTGAGTTAAATGTATACACTCCGCTTACTATATCGCTTTTAATTTGTTCATATAGTTGTAAATACGCTTTTCCTTCAGCTTTGTTAATAATATACTTCATCTGGTCTTATAAAAATCTCCTGTTTTGAATATTTTAATATTACCAAAACTATTATATACTCATTAAAACAAAAATACAAGGAGTTTTTATATTATGCAAAAAAGAGTAGCGGCAATTCACGATATTTCATGCTTTGGTAAGTGTTCGCTTACCGTAGCGTTACCTATAATTTCGGCAGCGGGTATTGAGTGCGCTGGCATTCCCACGGCGGTGCTTTCTACCCACACTGGCGGTTTTTCGGGCTATACTTTTCGCGACCTTACCGACGATATTATGCCGGTGGCAACTCATTGGAAAAAAGAGGCGCTTACCTTTGATGCTGTTTACACAGGTTATTTAGGCTCTGTAGAGCAAATTGATCTTGTGTGCCGTGCGGTTGATACATTTGGTACTAATGACACATTACTAATAGTAGATCCCGTTATGGCGGATCACGGCAAGCTATATGCAGGATTTTCAGAAAGTTTCCCAAAAGAGATGGTGCGCCTTTGCGCAAAGGCAGATATTATAACCCCTAACATTACCGAAGCGGCACTTATGACCGATATTCCGTACTGCGATGCGCCTCATAGTGAAGAATATATAAAAGATTTACTTGCTGCACTTCGTAAAATTACGAGTGGTAAAATAGTGCTTACAGGTGTTTGCTTTAAAGAGGGAGAAATAGGCGCGGCTTGCCTTGAGGGTGATAAATTAGAATACATATTTACCCCTCATGTTAATGCAGCGTATCACGGCACTGGTGACATATTTACAAGTACGCTTACCTGCGGAATACTCAACGGCAAATCGCTTTCTGAATCGGCGCTTATAGCGGCCAAATTTACAGCAGGTTGCATCAAGCTTACTAAAGAAGAGTACCCCGAAATGAAATACGGCGTAAACTTTGAAGCCCAAATACCAAATCTTTTAAAATTATTAGAAATAATATAAAAATCATAAAACATAAAAATCTCTCATACAATTAACTAAGTCCTTTAAGGTGGTAGTTGTATGAGAGATTTTTCACATGAAAGAGCTGAGGTTTTAGGTGAATATATAATAGATACCGGTGCTACAGTACGCGCTACGGCAAAGGTTTTTAAAATAAGTAAATCTACAGTACATAAAGATGTTACCGAGCGACTCTATAACATAAACCGTGAACTGTATCGACAGGTGGATGCTGTGCTGCAAAAAAATAAAAGTGAGCGGCATATACGTGGCGGACTTGCAACAAGACGTAAATATAAAGGCGAGTAGAAAACTCACAATTAATTTATAATTAAGTATTTGTGTAAGGCGATAATCTTATATAGTATTAAAAAGGTTATTTAATTTTAATATAATATTTAATTGCTTTAGTACAAGGTAATCTTCTACACCTTTTAAAAAAGAAAACTCTTTTATTAATATATATCCGCAGTTTCTATCATATTGCGTAAGCGATAATAAATAAGTAATACAATTAAGTTCAAAAATAAGATTTTCTAATTCATCCATTTGATTTGTTTTTATTTCTGGCATAATAACACATCCCTTAACTATATGATACCACAGTGGACCCTAAATGTCAATTTGTCAAAGGTACCAAAGTGGGACCTTGAAAATTGTTCAAAATAGTTATAAAATGGTACCAAGGTGATACTATGACAGATAAAATTGAAGTAAAGCTAAGGGTTACACAGGAAACAAAAAATAAATTACAAAAAGAAGCCGAAAAGCAAAAACGAAGCGTTAATAATTTGCTTGAGGTAATAATCGACGAATATCTTAATAAACAAAAATAAAAAACACAGGTCACTGCCTTAAAATAAGACAGTGACTTATTCTTTTGCAATAAAAACAAAGATTTTTCCACACAATTTACAACAATTCGGTGAAGAAATCTTTGTTTTTATTTTATTTTTATTGTTTTTGTTGGTTTTGGTGTTGACTTTTATGTGGTTTTAATATATAATAAACATAATTAGTAAAGTGAGGTATTGTCTATGCCATACACATATACAAAAAATATTGAAAAATCTCCGCGCATACAGCGTCTTATCGACCATCTTTATGCTAAGATGCCCGAAATAGAGGCTGACCGTGCTGTGCTTTTAACCGAAAGTTATAAGGCTACAGAGGGACAACCCATAGTTTTGCGACGCGCAAGGGCTTTTGCCCATATACTTGAGCATCTACCCATTACAATCCGACCTGAAGAGTTAATTGTAGGTAGCAACTCAAAGGCTCCACGTGGCTGTCAGGTGTTCCCTGAATATTCTTACGAGTGGTTAGAGGCCGAGTTTGACACTGTGGCAACACGTAGTGCTGACCCGTTCTATATATCTGAGGAAACCAAGGACAAACTTCGCGAAGTTTATCCTTATTGGAAGGGAAAGACCACAAGTGAATTAGCAACGGCCTTTATGTCGCCCGAAGCACTTTGCGCTATTGAACACAATATATTTACCGTTGGTAACTACTTTTATAACGGTATCGGTCACTTTACCGTAGATTACGGCAAGGTGTTAGAAAAAGGTTATAAGGGCATAATTGCCGAGGCGAACGAGGCGTTAAAGGCACTTGACGTATCTGATGCCGACTATGCTTCACGCAGCGCATTTTTACAGGCTGTAATAATTAGCTGTGATGCAGTTATAAACTATGCTGACCGTTATGCTACCCTTGCAAAAGAAATGGCGGCTGCCGAGGCTGACGCTAACCGCCGAGAAGAGCTTTTAAAAATCGCTGCAAACTGCGCACGTGTTCCGGGCTATGGCGCCGAAAGCTTTTATGAGGCTTGTCAGTCATTATGGTAAAAACAAATGCTTATACAGGTAGAA
>JAZNSJ010000182.1:0-3733 GCA_045591155.1 Acutalibacteraceae bacterium
AGCAAGAAATGCGTGCCTTAGGTTCTTTATGCCTTGAGGCAGCCAATATTCCGGCTGTTCCCGCGGGCGGTGGTTTAGCTGTTGATCGTAATGCTTTTTCTGAGTATATAACAAATAAGATTAATGAAAACAATAACATTAATGTTATAAATAACGTTGTAAAAACACTACCTAAAAATACTGTTTGTATTGTAGCAACCGGCCCGTTAACCGACGGCGCATTAGCTAACGAAATAGAAAATATTACAGGTGAAGGTAATTTAAGTTTTTACGATGCAGCAGCGCCAATTGTTACTGCCGAAAGTGTTGATTTTACATCAGCATTTACTGCTTCGCGCTATGACCGTGATGAAACGGGCGATGGTGATTATATAAACTGCCCTATGAATAAAGAAGAGTATGAAGCTTTTCACGATGCTTTAATTCACGCCGAAGGTGCACCCTTGCACGAATTTGACAAACAGATAAAGGTTTACGAGGGATGTATGCCAATTGAAGTTTTAGCGCGTAGAGGTGTCGATTCGATAAGATTTGGTCCGTTAAAGCCCGTAGGTTTACGCGACCCACGTACCGGTCATAGACCGTGGGCTGTGGTACAACTGCGAAAAGAAAATAAAAACGGTAGTCTTTATAACCTTGTTGGTTTTCAAACAAATCTTAAATTTGGTGAACAAAAAAGAGTATTTTCTATGATACCGGCTCTTAAAAATGCCGAATTTATACGTTTTGGTGTAATGCATCGTAATTCTTTTATTAATTCGCCCAAGCTATTAAACCGCGACCTTTCTTTAAAAGCAGATAAAAATATTTTCTTTGCGGGTCAGCTTTCAGGGGTTGAAGGATATATGGAATCGGCGGCATCAGGTATAGTTGCTGCTATAAACGCTGTAAATCGGCTACAAAATAAACCATCATTTGTCTTGCCGCGTTTTTCTATGATTGGTGCATTACTTGATTACATAACCGATGAAACCGTAAAAAATTTTCAGCCAATGGGGGCAAATTTTGGTATTTTACCGCCTCTTGAGACTCATATTAAGGATAAACGTGAACGATATGCGGCATTAGCCGATAGATCGTTAAAATATTTTAAAACTATTGGGGAGTGAAACAAATGAGGATTGTTGTTGATGCTTTTGGTGGAGATAATGCTCCACTCGAAATTATAAAAGGTGCGGCTGATGCATCTGCTCAATTCAAAGCAGAAATTACACTTACTGGTAATAAAGAGACTATTGAAAAGATAATTAATGATAATAATTTAGAGTTTTACGGTGATTTAATTATCGTTGATACCAACGATGTAATCTCTATGCACGATGATCCAACTACTATTTTAAAGGCACATTCTAACTCTTCTATGGCGTTAGCTTTTAAAGAACTTTGCGAAAATCGTGCTGATGCTTTTGTGTCTGCTGGTTCAACCGGCGCTATTGTTGTAGGCGGTACACTTATAGTTAAAAGAATCAAGGGTATTAAACGCCCTGCTTTAGGTGGTCTTATACCATCACCCGACGGTCATTATATGCTATTGGATATGGGTGCCAATGCTGAATGTCGACCCGAAATGCTTGCACAATTTGGCATTATGGCAAGTGTGTATCTTGAAAATGTTGAAGGTATTAAAAATCCCAAAATCGGTTTACTTAATATTGGCGTTGAAGATACCAAGGGTGATGAGTTACGAGTTGAAGCGTATAAATTGCTTAAGGAAGCACCTATTAATTTTATTGGTAATGTTGAGTCACGCGATATGCCAAAGGGTGTTTGTGATGCTGTAATTGCCGATGGTTTTACAGGCAATATAGCACTAAAACTAATTGAGGGTACTTCAATAACACTTTTTAAAATGATAAAACAAGCACTATACAAAAATATTATTAATAAAATTGCGGCTTTAATATTAAAAATGGATTTATATAAACTTAAATCTATGATGGATAGCTCTGAGGTTGGCGGCGCTCCGCTGCTTGGTGTTAGTAAACCTGTTATTAAAGCGCACGGCAGTTCAGATGCCAAGGCAATTAAAAATGCCATACGTCAGGCAATAATATTTACCGAAAAAAATGTAATTAACACAATAAGTGAAAATTTAGTTAAATCGGAGTAATTAAAATGGAGTCTCTTGAAAAAAGATTAGACTACAAATTTAATAATATAAAGCTTTTAAAAAATGCATTGGTTCATTCTTCATATGCTAACGAAAAAAGAGGTAATACTCATTCAAATGAGCGTCTTGAATTTTTGGGAGATTCGGTTTTGTCAGTAATTGTTGCTGAACACATTTTTAATAAATACCCGAATATGCCCGAGGGTGAGTTAACAAAATTGCGAGCTTCGCTTGTTTGCGAAAAATCCTTATGTGCTTTATCACGTGAATTATGTATTGGTGAACATTTGTTACTTGGTAAAGGCGAAGACAAAAATGGTGGTAGAGAACGTGATTCTATACTTGCCGATGCGTTTGAAGCTGTTCTTGCCGCAATTTACATTGATGGTGGTATTACAGCCGCAAAAAAACATATTTTAAATACCGTTTTACGCGATTTAGATAACCACACAGACGAGGATGTTTTTAAGGATTATAAAACCGTATTACAAGAAATTATACAACGCAATCCCGAAGAAAACGTTTCTTATATTCTTATTGATGAAAAAGGTCCCGACCATAATAAAGTGTTTACTGTGGAGGTGCATTTAAATTCAAATGTAATAGGTACTGGAAGCGGTAAAAGTAAAAAACAGGCAGAACAAATGGCGGCGCGACAGGCACTTGAACTTATGGGTGAGTCTATATGAGTCCTTCTCATTCAAATATTTCTATATTTGTGCCGCATGTTGGCTGCCCCAATATGTGTAGTTTTTGTAATCAAAAACATATTACTGGTAAAAACACAGCACCCCAAACACAAGATGTTATAGATGCTGTAAGTGTTGCGATGGCTTCAAAAGGGTATAATGCAAATAATACTGAAATTGCATTTTTTGGCGGTAGTTTTACTGCTATTAATCGCAATTATATGCTTGAACTTCTAAAGACCGCATATGAATTTGTTAAAAACGGCACTGTTTTTGGCATACGTATATCTACAAGGCCTGATGCTATTGATGATGAGATATTAACATTACTAAAACAGTATGGTGTTACTTCAATCGAGCTTGGTGCACAAAGTCTTAATGAAAATGTGTTAATGCTTAATAATCGTGGTCATAATACACACGACATTATTAACGCATCAAAGCTTATAAAAAAGCACGGTTTTTCATTAGGACTTCAAATGATGACAGGTCTTTTTGGTGATTGTGATGAATATTCACTATACACTGCACGCGAAATAATTAAGCTAAAGCCCGATACAGTAAGAATTTATCCTACAATAGTTCTAAAAAATACTGATTTGGCTGCTCTTTACAGCGACAATAAATATAAACCTCAGTCGCTTGAAAATGCGGTAGAGCTATGTGCTAATTTGCTTTGTATGTTTAAGGACGCAAATATAAATGTTATTCGTTTGGGATTACATTCTATTGAAAATGACAGTTATATTGCTGGACCTTGGCATCCTGCGTTCAGCGAGCTTTGCTATTCTAAAATTTTTTTAGAAAATGCAAAAAACTTACTTAACCAAAAAGGTAATTACATTTTATACGTTAATTCTTCATCAATTTCTAAAATGATAGGACAACGAAAATCTAATATTAACACTTTAAAAAAACTCGGCTTTGATTGTAT
>JAZNSJ010000183.1:0-4717 GCA_045591155.1 Acutalibacteraceae bacterium
CCGCCGTGTGCCGCGGCGCGCGAACCGGTATTAATTGTTTCTTTATAAGAAAAACCCGGCTCACGAAAGTGCACGTGCACGTCGCAAAAACCGGGTAAAATACAATAATTATTTTGTGAGTCAGCAAAAAAAGGTGACAAAACCGCCTTGTCTGCGGCGGGGACAAAATCTTTTAGAAATTCGGGTTTATAAATATTGTTTTTAGTTTGCATTGTCATTTTAAACCGTCCTTTCAATATAAAAATCTACAAGTTGATACACACTTGTTTTATATCTAATGTATTTTAACACAATCAAAATATCTTGTCAATTAAAAACTACAAAATTTTTTCATTTTTGATTCTTAATTTTTCATATATTTATTGGGGGGATTTTTATGTTTTTAGAATTATTTATGAAAATAATATCTAATTTGTTTTATTTAGCGCTTCACGTAACAGGCGCGGGGTCTTTTCCACCTCCGCTTAGCGCCAAGCGCGAGGCAGAATTGCTAACACTTAAAGAACAAGGCGACGAAAAAGCAAAGAATGAACTTATCGAACACAATTTAAGGCTTGTGGCGCATGTTGTTAAAAAATATTATACTGCTGATGATCAAGACGATTTAATTTCTATTGGCACAATAGGTCTTATAAAAGCGGTAAACACATTTAAATGCGACAAAAAAATACGTCTTGCAACATATGCCGCGCGTTGTATAGAAAATGAAATTTTAATGCATTTTAGAAATAACAAAAAATACGCGCAAGATGTTTACATAAGTGACCCCATTGACACTGATAAAAACGGTAATACCCTAACACTTATTGATATTATTGCCGATGACGGTAATATTGAGGATGAAATAGACACAAAAATTAAGGTGCAAAAGCTACGAGTATTATTAAATACAAGCTTAGAGCCGCGTGAAAAACAAATAATTAATATGCGTTATGGACTTGGCGGTGAAAAAGAACAAACCCAACGCGAAATTGCAAAAAAATTAGGAATTTCACGTAGTTATGTATCTCGTATAGAAACCGCCGCACTTGAAAAATTACGTAAAAGGTTTTAATTTCATTATCATAAAAAAACGAGCCCCGAAGGACTCGTTTTTTTAATATATTATCTGGCAAGAACAAATTCTCTTTCAGATTCAGGTGTTACAATGTCACGCTCACCATCTAACTGATAAACACGAACATAGTCAATTACCATATCGCAATCATTCAGGTTAGCAGCATTTGCATAATGCCATCCTGTTGTATTTGAATGAGAACCAGTAAAGCAGTGATTTTCAATAAGCATATATGCATATTGGTCAAAGCCCCAGTTTTCAAAACCTGCATAAGCATCTATTTCATCATCTTGGAAGTTAAAGTCATCTTTGTTTACCACTTTACTATAAAGAATATCACTATCAGTATAACCGGTAGTTCCTGGTTTATATACAATGAAGGTCATTGTAGTATCTGTCCACAAGAAACCATATCTATTTTCTTTTATCTGATAATCATATTTACTCCAACCGCTACCTTGCGTGATAGTGTAACTTGACATATCCTGTTCTATAGAGCCAAGTCCGCCTTCACCATCATTTGTAATAGAACCGTTAACAGAACCTGTTTCAAGATTGCCTTCATTAACGTAAATAATACTGTTATCAGCATCTTTATAATATTTACCATCGTCAGCTTTATTAGCCACCAGAATTGAATCAAAACCATTAGCTGCCTGATCCCAGTTAAGATTATAAACTGTAACCGCCGAATCGGTTGTTACGGTTGCGGCAGGATACCACTTGTGAACATTAAACTTAACTGCATTATCACTGCTACGTCCACCAGTTGTAGTCGGTTTTTGAATAACCTCAAACAAATCTATTTCTAACGTCTGGGTAGGAAGCTTATACATATAAGTTGTAGGATCGGTAGGTGTAAAGTTAGCACTTGTACCGTTGTACAGCGGGTTATTCTCATAAACCTTGCTGTAAAGCGAACGGTTATATCCAATATTATTATTAATGTTTGGATATGTTAACAGCCACCACGCAGGGAAGGCATAACCGTCGCACGGCAATGTTGCCTTCATTTCAAGATAACCGCCGTTAAACAGCATACTGTTTTTGCTTGAAAGACCGCTAAAGTAGTAAGCTTCTCTACCAGCAGTATTTGTAGTAAAGCCGCGCTTTAACGTAAGTGTACCGTTTGTTTCATCAACCACGTTTATGCCAAGTGCCTCAGTGTCGGTAGCGGGGCGCATATAAGAATATTCACTCTCGTCAACATCCACACCGGCAGTAGTTTTACTTCTAAGTGTCCACTTATCGTAAGAAACAGTATTATTTACAGCGCTGTTAAACTCATCACCCCAAGCGTAGTGATATGTACCACCGGTGAATTTGGAAATACTACTTAAGTCAACAGCAGTTTTATTGCTATCTATACTTCCGTTAGCATTTTCAGGATTGCTGTTTAAATTAGCATTTGCAATAAATGCATCTACAGCTACCTCAACAGCGGTGAATGAACCGCCTGTAATAGTTAGCACTGCATTTTCAGGATTATAATTATAAGACCAATCACCAGCATTACCGCTTGTTACAATGTTGATTGCAAATTCATTAGCGAAACTACCTGCGGCAATAGAATTCTTTTCAATATCGGTTCCAGCGGTAACCTGCTCTAGATAAAGCTCTAACTTACGAGCAAAGTCATAGTTATCGGCATCATCATAATAAATCTCAATATTACCCTGTCTTACATTTCTCCAGAATCCGTCAAGGGCAGTCCACTCGTCGCCCTTCATTTCACGGCGCAAAGCAATAAGGTCGCTTACGTTGGTTTTGCCGTTACCTGATACGTCACCGTAAACATACAAATAGTTAGGGTCACGTAGCAAATAATTTTTAAGCGCTGTAGCGTCACTTGCGCTATATTCTTCACCTATACCGTCGGCGTTAATGTCAACGCAAGGCATAGTTTCTGCCAAAGCTACAAGTCTTGCGGTGTATGTACCGTTTTCATTTTTAATACCGTACCACACTTTACCATCAAGCTCTGGTGCGCCAGCGCTATAGTTTGATGTGCCGTCAGCACCAATGCTGTAGCAGTTGGTAATAGTAGCGCTACCGCCTGCAAAATTAGTAGATAAACTATCTTCGATAGAGCAGTTTTCTATTGTAGAACCAGCTGCGGTTGAGCCTGCAATAACACCTGCACTGCCACTATTTGAATAAACATAGCAGTTACGGAAGTTGATGTTCTTTATAACACCGCCGCTTGCAAGCTCGGGTACAAAACCAACATTTTCGCCGTTTCTTGCACTAAACATACCAGTAATGGTATGACCGTCACCGTCGAGCGAGCCAGTAAACGCATTATAATCATAAAATGTGTTGCCACCACCATAGGTGTGAATATAATCTGCTGCATCAACCCACTGCAATGCACCAAGGTCAATATCACAACCAAGCTTAAAGTACTGTGGCACGCCACGGTTGGTACCGCCAGAAGCTATTATCTGATAAAGTGTAATGGCATCAGAAATAATGTATGGGTCTGCCTGTGTACCGCTACCCATAAGTTTGGCAAATTGAGCAAACACACCATTACTATATCCAGGATCATTATTACGAAGTTCAGGGTAATTTACATCGTTATATAAAGCATCAGGATTTTGCGAGTTTAATGCCATATCCTTATAGGCACTTATACAATTATTATTTATGTCAGCATCATAATAATACTTATCTGCATTCCAGCTCGATACTGCCTTTGGCATTGGTGTACCATATTGGGTAATGGTGCTTTCACTACAATCCCAAGCGGACCAGTTAAGCATAGGCATATCATTAACAGAAGTATATTTGCTAACTACAGTGCCAGAGGTTGCATTAGTTGCAGTTGTGTAAGAATTAAATACAGAATTAATCGTTGAATTTACTCCTGCAACTGTATGCTCAGTCGAAATATCATAACTGTTTGCACCGCCTACCGACAGACAATTTACAACAGAAATACGTTTGCCAAAATTGTTACGCGCTGAAACTATACCATTTTTAACCTGATATGTAACATTGGCAGTAACAAGTGTTGAATTAGTGCTGTCAAACAAGCAGTTGCTTATTCTAACCTCTTTACCCTCTTGGATATTGGTAAACTGTGAAAATGTCATAATACCTGCAACATAACAGTATCTGTCATTTGTTGTATTAGCATTGTAATCGCTATCAAAATGGCCAGATGCCTCAACATAAGCATTTCTTACAGCAACATTCATAATATATGCGTTGGCTGTAAATTGAGTTCTTTGTGGATTACAGTATGTGCTAGTACTAGGATCAGCATTAGCACCTGTTGAGCTTGTAACAACAGCCGCGTTTGAAGAATTGTTTTTAACATAACAGGTATCAAAAACAACGTTTTTAATGGTACCGTTACCGTTAAGACCAGGAACAAAGCCAGTACCTGGAGCCATACCGTTTGGTCCACTACTTATCATACTGTAAAGACCGTAAATTGTTGCTCCGTTACCGTCAAAGTAACCTGCAAAAGAATAAGGATAACCACCAGAATGTGTATGGCTACTATTTGACGGAGACTCTATACAGGTTTCTCTTACCAAGTCGCCTGACCAGTTTCTAAGAGAACCTGCGGCAGCAGCTGCCTCAAAATCAGCTTGGGTTTTATAGCTGCGTGTATCGTTAATGTAAAGCGCACCTACAAAATCAGCAACC
>JAZNSJ010000184.1:0-8807 GCA_045591155.1 Acutalibacteraceae bacterium
GGTATGGTGTCAATGGTAGCACACCGGTCTCCAAAACCGTTTGTGAGGGTTCGAGTCCTTCTACCCCTGCCAAGAAAAAGACGATTGCGAAAGCAATCGTCTTTTTCAGTTATATTCGCCTTACGGCGAGTTATATTGCTACGCAGTTATATTTGGACTTCGTCCAAGTGATATTCGCTTCGCGAGTTTTGGCGGCGAATATAATATCACTTCTGCAAAGCAGAAATATCACTATGCCGCAAGGCATAATATCACTCTGTGCGAAAGCGCAGAATATCACTAAAAAACTGTAGGGGTTCGAACGCATAGGTAAAAAAATCAAAAGGGTTCGAATTTGAGCTCCCTTTCCAACGAAAACGACAAGTTTCGACAGAAACTTGTCGTTTTCAGTTATATTTGCCTTACGGCGAGTTATATTGCTTCGCAGTTGTATTTGGACTTTGTCCAAGTGATATTCGCTGCGCGAGTTTTGGAGGCGAATATAATATCACTGAAACCGCAGGTTTCAATATCACTTTTATGTAATAAAAATATCACTGTGCCGAAGGCACAATATAACTAAATATGTAGTGGTTCAAACACATAACTTAAAATTTCAAAGAGCATTGAATTTGTACAGCCCTTTCAAAAAGAAACGACAATATTCTGTGGAAAATTGTCGTTTCTTTTTGTTTAAAATTTTAATATTACTATTTGGTTTCTTCTTGTGCTTTTGCACGTTCTACAAGGTTGTGGCTTTCAAAAAACTGATTTGTGTTTTTAAAATTGTTGTGCCACTCAAGTTGAAAACCAAACCATTCATTACGGTTGTTGTCAATTTTTCTATCACCCGAAAGCTCTATAAATTCATAACCCGTATTACCCAATACGCTTTCATCACTGCTTTGAACATCCTGCCAATATGCTTTTAAAAATTCCTTAGCTTCTGCTTCGGTAATATTAGCATTATAATATTCATTGTTAAAGTAAAAATATAATCTTATTTGTTCGGCATTTACAACATCAATATATTCGTTTATCATATCAAGCCGCTCTTGGCTTTTGTAAATTTCAAGCAATTCTTTTGATACCTTTGATACGTCAACCGTAAAATCACGTGACATTGTTTTGCCGTTTTTAAGTTCGTAATAAAACTTAACGTTTTCGGTGCGAACTTGCGTATAGCTTGTTGCTATTTCTCCGTACACAATATTTTGAGCAAGCGTTGTTGCGTTTGTATCAAGTATAGCTTTGTGTAAATCAAGTATTTGCTGTGGGTTGTCAAATGGTATATTTTCATCAAATATTGAAATCGAAGCATTTTTAATTTTATTTTCATTGGGCATACGATTAGTATAGCCTAAACCACCGGTAGCACCAATTACCGCAACTGCTATTAAAACAATTGCCGAAAGCACACCCATAACTACTGATTTACCCACACCCTTAAAACCACGGTTGGTAACGGTGCCATAAATTACAGCGGTAAGCAGGCAACCAACTATTGCAAAGAACCAGAATCCAAAAGAGGTTATGTTGCCTATAAACATCATTCCCAAAAGGAAACCGCCGCATATACCTGCAAGTATACTACAACCAAGATACATAAATTTATATGCATATGCCGCGCCGCCTTTTTCGGCTTTTCGGCGATTATAAAGCAGTAATGACGCTACAATAAATATTGCGATATAAATAACACTTCTTATTAAAAATTCAACGTTTACGCCTTCGGCAAAGCCCAGCTCTATAATTCTATCAACACCCGACAACCCTACGCCGCAAAAATATGGTGGCGAAAGGTTGTACATTATATCTGATGTGTGGTATCCATTAAATCCTACAAGAGTTTCATCTAATATAGATTCAAAAATCCAACCAACTGCCAGCAGCGCCAAATTACCGCCTATAAGCGATACTCCAAGATCAAACGCACTGCCTGCACTTATTACAAAAATCATAGAAAAAGACGAGCATACAAGCATTATGATCACGGTGTGAAGCAAATAATATAACAGTCCAGTAAAACTGCCCATCCAACTGTTAAACGCCAATAAAATACCAAAGGAAGTATAGCAAAGCAGTGCTGGTATAAGTGTGGCAAAAATACCCGATATAAATCTTGAAAGCAATAATTCGCTACGCTTGAGCGGAAAAGCATGAAATACATCGCTTGAATTCTTTTTATAAAGAAAGCTAAAATTTATCATATTAAACAGTACCGCTATAACAGCCGATAAAACAGTTATAACATTGCCAAAGTCTTCAAGTAAATAGTTGTTGTAGTTGTTTTCTACACCAACCATTATGTTTTCATAATCTATAATAAAATAGCCGGGATAGTAAAGCAATGAAGCTATACAAAGCACCACAATAATTCCTAAATTTTTGCGAAGTGTAAAGCCTACCATATTCCAAAACGGATTAATTCTACGAGAGGATGTTTTTAACATCATAGCCACAAACCTCCAATTCATAAACAAATACTTCTTCAAGCGTGGGTTCTATACATTCTGCATAAAGGGGATTTAATGAATTAATATACTTCATAATTTCGTGTTCGTCTCCCTTTACTACAAGTGACAAAAGTGAGCCTGTGCGTTCCATTTTCATTACATAAAGGCTGTCAAACACACTGGTGTCAGGCAGGTCCTTAAATGCCACTTGAATTTTATGCATATTACCGCGAAGTGATTCAATGCTACCGTTTGAGATTATTTTTCCATTGTGTATAACGCATACATTATCGCAAACATTTTCAAGCTCGCGCAGGTTATGTGATGCTATAATTACCGTCATACCACGCTCTTGTACACCGTCCATAACAATATTGGCAAGTACACGTCGCATAACAACATCAAGTCCGTCAAAGGCCTCATCCATTAAAAGATAACGCGGATTAGTAGAAAGGGCGAGTATTAACGCTGCCTGTCGCTGCATACCCTTTGAAAAGGTAGAAAGTCGAGCTTTTTGATTAAGTGGAAAAACAGTTAACAAGTGATTGTATATATCGTAATCAAAATCGGGGTACATACTGCTGTAAAGGTTTGCCATTTCTTTAAGGTCAGATTGTGGTAAAAAGTATGGCGTATCACCTAAAAATGCAATTTGTGATTTTATAATAGGATTATTAAACGAGCGTTCACCCTGTACGGTAATTTCGCCGCCATCCTCCATATATACGCCACTTATAAGGCGCAAAAGGGTGGATTTACCCGAGCCGTTAGAGCCAACAAGACCGTAAACACAACCATTAGGTATAGTAAGTGTTATATTGTCTAACGCAATTTTGTTATCAAATTTTTTAGTAAGCGCTTTTGCAATAATCATTTTAAACTTTCCTCCTTTTTCGTGGTTTGTTTTATAAGATTTATCATATCGTTTGCAGTTAACCCTAATTCATTGGCGTGGCATACGGCTGCAATAAAATCCTGACGCGCTGATTCTAACACTGCGTTTGCGGCGTTTTCATCATCAGATATAAAAGAACCTTTACCCTTAACCGAATAAATAATTCCGCTTGCTTCAAGTACAGCGTAGGATTTTTGCACGGTATTTGGATTAACCGAAAATTTAGATGCAAGCGCACGAACGCTTGGAATCTGGTCGCCGCCTTTTAGCACACCCAATGCCTTTAATTTTATAAAACCGTTTACAATTTGGTCGCATATAGGCACACCGCTTTTAAAGTCTAATTGAAACATCACACACCTCCTAATAATATTAACTGTACTATATCAATTAGTACAGTTATACAATAACATAATATTCCTTATCTGTCAATAATATTTAGTAAAATTAATAATTTCTTAAAAAACAAAACGTTGCAAATACTTTTTATTTGCAACGTTAAGATGTTATTCGAGTGTGTATTCGAATGTTAATTTTTCAATACCTGTTTTACCTTTTATCATAATAGGGTAGGTGGTTTTAACCTTTTCACAAAGGCAAGATAATTTTTTAAAGCTATCATCAACCTCTATTACGGCATCCGTTTTATCACGCGTGCCAATAATTTGTTTAAATCCTGCTTGGGTATAAAATTTTATCACACCCTCACTTGAAGGCTTTAAAAAATACAGGGTATCACGCTCATTTTGCGTTTTTAAAAAAAGCTTCGACATAAGCCCTTGATGACGAAAATCACTATGGGTTGTTACAGCGTAGATATAATAAGCTTTTGTTTTTATGCCTTTTAAGTTAAGAGTACAGGGTATTTTAAAGTACATAGCTGTTACTATGCCGTCATTTTGTAATACTTCTACATTGTCAAAAAACAAGTCGAACAGCATAGCGTCAAACTTTTGGTCTTCACCAAATGCGTCTTTATATAATTTTTTACATTGTTCACTAATACTCATAAGTTTTCCTTTTTAGTGCAGATATATTTTGGAAGTATTATTTCGGGGTTATAAGAAAGTTTTGATTTTCTTAAACCCTCTATACCCAAATCATCCTCGCGATTTATATATTTGTAGTTACCCAAATTGCGTGCGGCAAATTCTCGATTAATAACTGTGTATGCGTTTTCATATCCTGATAGAGCCTTTTCTATATGAATATTATAAATTTGTTGGTTTATAGCAGAGCCCAGTGTAAATGCTACAGCAGAGCCGTCAATTATTATTACGCCGCCTCTAATATTAAGTTCATTCATATTATTAAGCATAAGATTTACGCCCTGCATCTCGGTTTTTAACTCATCGTCCATACGGTCTCGGTTTTGATAATACCATATTTGAGTGCATTTTCTTACTAACTCTATATTATACTCGGTTATATCCTCATAACGCCAATTAAACTGTCTTGAAAATGCTGATATATGATTTCGCTTTGAGTGATATTTTTTGCCCGAAAGATTTATAAGGTCGCTTGAATTATAAATATAGTCAAATTCATTACGGCTTTCTATTATATCATAATACCTGCCGTAAAGCTCTTTAAAATCATAAAATCTTTTGCCACTTTGTGCCCACAGGTTAGGTAATTTTTGACAATGATTAATAATTGTTGTCATGCCTTTTTTTATATCGCCAAACGGGATAGAGTAGGTTTCTGTATTTTCGGTGTATGATTTAAGATAAAGTATACCGTCTTCTATACAGTAGCAGTTATTATAAAGCGGCTGCCATATAAGCAAATTCACAAAGCTTATTTCGCAGGTTAGTTCATCGGCGCTTTGTAAAAAGGGTTTAAGTACGGCCGCGTCGCAAAGTTCAATTTTTTTAAATTCCATTTTTTCAAGACCTTATATTTTTTTAAAATAATACCACATTTTAACTTTAATATTCAATAAAAATATTACATATTTTATTAGTACAAAGGCTTACTATATATTAAAAAGGGCAAAAATATGTAAATAATGCATAATTTAAGATGTGAAAAACGCAGTTTTTAAAAAGTTTTTATGAAAAATGCACAAAAAACATAGCAAATATTGTTTTTACTTACACTTGAAAAACGTATTGGAATATTGTATTATAATGTTGTAAACAATAAATTAAGAAAATTATATCTTTTTATGGAGATGTTATTATGACAAAGTATACGATTACCACGCTTAAAGAAATGTTAGAAAAAAAGCTTTCTCACAACTTTGGCGTAACACCTGAGCAGGCTTCGGACGACATTTTTTACAAGGCGACAGTGCTTGTGCTGCTTGATATTATGAGCGAGCGTAAGGCACAGTTTAAAAAGGCTGTTGATGAACAGGAGAGTAAGACCATATACTACTTGAGTATGGAATTTTTAATGGGACGATCACTTAAAAATAATCTTTACAATCTTGATTTGACAGATACTATGCGCAAGGCACTTAAAAGCTACAAGGTAAATCTTGATAATTTGTTTGAGCTTGAACCAGATGCAGGACTTGGTAACGGCGGCTTGGGTAGACTTGCAGCATGTTTTCTTGATGGTCTTTCAAGCAGTAGTTATTCAGCAATGGGTTACTGCATTAAATATGAGCTTGGTATATTCCGTCAAAAATTGGTTGACGGCTGGCAGACCGAAATGCCTGATTTTTGGTTGCCCGGCGGTGAGGTATGGCTTGAGCCACGTCCTCATTCAGCGGTAGATGTTCATTTTGATGGATATATTGATGATTGGTGGGATAACAATTACCACCACGTTGAGCATAAGGATTATTTAAACGTACGCGCGATGCCATATGATCTTAAATGTGCAGGTAAAGACGGTAAAACAGTAAATGTTCTTCGCCTTTGGAGTGCCGAGTGTCAGGATTTTGATATGTCGGCTTTCAGCCAAGGTGATTATGTGCGCGCGATAGAGCAACGAGCTTCTGCCGAGGCTATTTCAAAAATACTTTATCCAGAGGATAAACACCCCGAGGGTAAATCGCTTCGTCTTCGTCAGCAGTATTTCTTGGTGTCGGCTTCGGTACAGGATATACTTAACCGTCATATGCGTAAGTACAACACCCTTGAAAACCTGCCCGACAAGGTGGCAATTCATATTAATGATACACATCCAACCCTTGCAATCCCAGAGCTTATGCGTTTGCTTCTTGATGAGTGTGGATATTCTTGGGAAAAAGCGTGGGACTTGGTAACACGCACAGTAGCATATACCAACCACACCATTATGAAAGAGGCGCTTGAATGCTGGCAGGTATCACTTTTTGAACAAAGAATGCCTCGTATTTACCAAATCGTGCAGGAAATTGACCGCAGATACCGTGAGGAAATTATATCTAAAACAGGAGATTTCGCACTTGCTGAGCGCACCGCTATTATTCAGGGCGGTGTAGTGCGTATGGCAAATCTTTGCGTTGCGGCTTCACACACGGTAAATGGCGTATCAAAACTTCACAGTGATATTATTAAGGATGAACTCTTTAATGATTATTACAAGATTACACCCGATAAGTTTACTAATGTTACCAACGGTATTGCTCACCGCAGATGGCTTTGTCAAGCAAACCCAGAGCTTACAGCATTTTTATCAGAGCTTATAGGTGACGGCTTTATTAAGGACGCATCAAAGCTTGAGAAACTTATGCCCTTTGCTGATGATAAAACCGTTCTTAACCGTCTTGCTGAAATTAAACGCAGCAATAAGGTGCGACTTGCAAATTATGTGAAGCAAAATATGGGTGTTACTATTGACCCAAATTCAGTAGTAGATATGCAGGTTAAAAGACTTCACGAATATAAGCGTCAGCATATGAATGCGTTGCACATTATAACCGATTATCTTTATCTTAAAAACAATCCAAATGCACCCTTTACACCCAAGACCTATATTTTTGGTGCAAAAGCAGCGCCTGGTTACCTGTTTGCAAAAGAAATTATTCAAATGATTTACAAGCTGTCGGTGATTATAAATAATGACCGCGCAGTAAACGATAAATTAAAGGTATTATTCCTTGAAGATTACCGAGTTACCTTGGCAGAGCTTATGATACCTGCGGCAGAAATAAGCGAGCAAATTTCACTTGCATCTACCGAGGCGAGCGGCACCGGTAATATGAAATTTATGATGAATGGCGCTATAACACTTGGCACCGAAGACGGCGCCAATGTTGAAATTCACTCAGCTGTGGGTGATGATAACATTATAATATTTGGTATGCAAACACCCGAGGTGCTAAAAATACAAAAAACCGGATATTCACCAATGCAGTATTATAATAACAATACCGATTTGCGTCACGCACTTGACTTTATTGGCAAGGGTATCGACGGTAAACAGTTTGACAATATTTATAATACACTTAAAAATGTCGATACCTATATGGCGCTTGCTGATTACGCCGACTACTGTGAGGCTCATAAAAAAGCTATGCAGCTTTACAACCAGCCTGATGTATGGAACAAAATGTCGCTTACAAATATTGCAAAATCTGGTATTTTTGCTGCCGACCGTTCTATAAACGATTATGCGAAAAATATCTGGGGATTAGATAAGGTTAAATAATGATAAGTAGTATGAATTACTATCCGTATGATTCGAGAAACAATTTATACCGTTCACAGCTTGGAGCCGTACCCGCAGGGCAAGCCTTGCGGCTACGGCTACTGTTGCATAAAGATGCCTGTGTTAATGATGCGTTTTTACGTATTGTAAACGACAGTGATAATGTGCTTTGCGAAATACCTATGACACCTCGTGAGTGGCTTGGTGACTACCAATTTTTTGACTGTGAGATTAAACAATCACAAGGACTTTATTGGTATGATTTTCGTTATACCAGCGCCCACGGACAGTTTTTTGTAGTAAAAAGCGAACACAACCTTGGTGTTGTATCACAGCAAGAGGGTGAGCGCTTTCAACTTACTGTCTATGACAAGAATTTTACCACACCAAATTGGCTAAAAGGCGGACTTATTTATCAGATTTTTCCTGACCGCTTTTATAATTCGGGACAAGTAAAAGATAATGTACCCCAAGACCGTTTTATATGCAATGATTGGGGTAAGCAGCCCGAATATCGTCAAAATAATGGATCCTGTTCTTTGGGTAACGATTATTACGGCGGCGACCTTAACGGTATTACACAAAAGCTGCATTATCTTAAGAATTTAGGCGTTACCTGTATATATTTAAATCCTATTTTCGAGGCTCATTCAAACCACCGATATAACACGGCAAATTACGAAAAGATTGATATGCTGTTAGGCGACGAGTCTGATCTTGTTAACCTTTGTGAAGTGGCAAAAAATTACGGCATAAAAATTATACTTGATGGTGTTTTTTCTCACACAGGTGACGATAGTATCTATTTTAATCGTACAGGTCGTTACGGCGATGGCGGTGCATATCGTGACTACAATTCACCGTATCATAAATGAAGTCGGATCGTAGCC
>JAZNSJ010000185.1:0-14880 GCA_045591155.1 Acutalibacteraceae bacterium
AGGACCGGGTGCAGGTCGTGAAGCTGCTATCCGCGCATTGCAGTCTGTAGGTCTTGAGGTTTCTATGATTAAAGACGTAACCCCAATCCCACACAATGGCTGCCGTCCTCCCAAGAGAAGACGTGTATAATAAAAAACCTAATGCAACTTATGTTGCGTAATAATTTGGAGGTGTAACAGATGGCAAGATATACCGGTGCAGTTTGCAGACTTTGCCGCCGTGAAGGACAAAAATTGTTCCTTAAAGGTGAGCGCTGCTATTCTGAAAAATGTTCTGTAGGTATCCGCGGTTATGCACCCGGACAGCACGGACAGGGTAGAAAGAAGTCATCCGAATATGGTTTGCAGCTTCGTGCTAAGCAGACCGCAAGACGTTTTTATGGCGTTCAAGAGGGTCAGTTCCGTCATTATTTTGAGGTTGCTGAAAGAAAACCCGGCGTTACCGGTGACAACCTTTTAAAAATTCTTGAAAGCCGCCTTGACAATGTAGTTTACAGAGTAGGCTTTGCTTCTTCAAGGGCAGAAGCACGTCAGCTTGTAGGCCACGGTCATTTTGAAGTTAACGGTAAGCGTGTTGATATCGCATCATATTTGCTTAAAGCTGGCGACGAAATCGCTATCTGCGAAAAAGCAAAAGCAAGCGATAAAATTAAGGCCGTTGTAGAGGCTAACAGCGCTCGTCCTGTTCCTGAGTGGATCAGCGTTGATCGCGAAAAGCTTAGTGCAAAGGTTATTGCTCTCCCAACACGTGAGCAGATTGAGGCTCCTGTAGAAGAGCAGCTTATCGTTGAATTTTATTCAAGATAATAACAGTTATATTATTGTCTTATATTTTGTCCACCGCATCGGGACATTATATTTCTAAATTTACGATGCGGAGAAACGGAGCTTTTAAATGATAGAGATTGAAAAGCCCAGAATTGAAACACTTGAACTTTCAGCAGATGGTAAATATGGAAAGTTCGTTATGGAGCCGCTTGAACGCGGTTATGCGACAACCCTTGGCAACAGTATTAGAAGAGTTCTTCTTTCTACCTTGCCGGGCGCTGCAATAACTAACGTTAAAATTGACGGTGTAGTTCACGAATTTTCTACAATACCGGGTGTAAAGGAAGACGTTACCGAAATAGTTCTTAACCTTAAAGGACTTATCGCAAAGCTTAATTCCGATTCTGCTAAAAAGATTTATATTGAGGCAGAAGGCCCCTGTGTTCTTACCGCAGCGTCAATCAAGGCTGATTTTGAGGTAGAAATTCTTAACCCCGATATGTACATCGCTACTCTTGATGAGGGTGCAAAGCTCAACATGGAGATGACACTCGATAGAGGTAGAGGTTATGTATCAGCAGAGCAGAATAAGCCGGCTCAGAATATAATCGATGTAATTCCGATTGATTCTATCTACACTCCGGTTTTGAAGGCAAACTTTAATGTTGACAATACCCGTGTTGGTAACGTTGTTGACAAAAACAAGCTTACCCTTGAGGTTTGGACCAACGGTTCAATCAAGGCTGATGAAGCAGTTTCTATGTCTGCTAAAATCCTTATTGAACATTTTGAGTTGTTCCTTAATCTTTCAGAGGGTATTAGCGAAACACAAAGCATTATGGCAGAAGCAAAGGACACCGCAAAGGAAAAGGTTCTTGACCTTACTATTGATGAGCTTGACCTTTCGGTTCGTAGCTTTAACTGCCTTAAGCGCGCAGGTATTAACACTGTTGAAGACCTCATCAATAAGTCTGAAATGGATATGATGAAGGTTAGAAACTTAGGCCGCAAATCTTTGGAAGAGGTAATTGCAAAATTGGCTTCTTTTGGCTTTGCGCTTAAGAAAGACGACGAATAAAAGGAGTGAATATCAATGCCGGGTACTCGTAAACTTGGAAGATCCAGCGACCATAGAACCGCTATGCTTCGCGCAATGGTTACCTTTCTTTTAGAAAACGGAAAGATTGAAACAACCGTTACACGCGCTAAAGAGGTTCGTTCGATGGCAGAGAAGTATATTACACTCGCTAAGACAAACACACTTCACAGCAAACGTCAGGCAATGGCATTCATTACTAAGGAAGATGTAGTTGCAAAGCTTTACAACGAAATCGCTCCTAAGTATGCAGATGTAAACGGTGGTTACTGCCGTATTACAAAGACAGGTCCACGCCGCGGCGATGCTGCTGAAATGGCAATTATCGAGTTAATCTAATTTCTCAAGTAAGAATTTTAGTAGTCACATTTTCGCAAAAATGACGGCCATTCTTTCCCGTCAGACCCGCCGAAAAGCCTGTCGCATTCTGCGCTTGCTACTTCGGGATGATGTGGGTACTAAAGCAAAAAAAGAAAAAGCACCTTTCAAAAGAAAGGTGCTTTTAAGTTTGCAATAAATTACAAATTAAATGCATATCCCGATGCAATTCCCAAAGCTGCCGCTATACAAATAATTAGCACAGGCGGTATTTTTTTGCGCTTAAAGAACACAAAGAAGGTGCACAAAGCAAAGATTATTGCGGATATATATAATTCATTACCTTTAAATATATCAAGGTTAAATCCGTTTGGTATAAATACTGTAATTGCCATAGACGCTACCGCCGATGCAATAAGACCAATAGCTGCGGGCTTTAAGCCGGTCATTAGCCCTTTTACAGCATGACTGCTTTTAAACTGTTGATAAAAGCGCGCTACAAGCAAAATTACTATAAATGATGGCAATACAACGCCAAGTGTAGCACAGGCAGAACCTAAAATTGTAAAACCTAAGCTGCCGCCGTATTCGGTGCCGCCAACCTGTGAGCCTACATATGTGGCAATATTAATTGCAAATGGACCAGGGGTAGATTCGCTTACAGCAATAAAGTTTACTATTGCTTCTTCGTTAAGCCAATTATGAGCTATTACCTGTTCTTGTATTAAAGGCAGCATAGCGTATCCGCCACCGAAGGTAAATGCCCCTATTTTAAAAAACGTCCAGAAAAGCTCTAAAAATATCATTTTGCTGCCCCCTTACGAAATATCGAATAGGTAACAAGACCAAAGAAAGCAGATGCGATAATTATTAAAAACACATTTACGTTGGTAAATATACCAATTACCGCCGCAAACGTCATAACAATATATGATACCCAACCTTTAGGACATTTTTTAAACATAGTTATTAGTGCTTTCAGCACAAGTGCCAAAACACCTGAACGAATACCCATAAAGGCATATTTTACAGCGCGAAGCTCTTGAAAAGCAGAAAGCACAAAGGATATTGCAAGAATTATTACAAAAGATGGTAGTACTACACCAAGTGTAGCTGCAATTGAGCCTAATACACCGCACACGCGAAAGCCTACAAATGTGGAAGAATTTATGGCAATAGGAGCAGGTGTTGATTCGGCGATGGCAACAATCTCTCAAATGTCTTCATCGGTTATCCATTTGTTTTTTTCAGCAACTTCGTGTTGAATTAGCGGAATCATAGCATATCCACCACCAAAGGTGAAAGCGCCTATTTTGAAAAAGGTGGTAAAAAGCTTTAATGTTTTCTTAAATTTACTCATTTATTCTTCATCCTTACCACAGCAACGCTTATATTTTTTACCGCTGCCACATGGGCAGAGCGCATTTTTGCTTACAACACCCTTGCCTCGCACGGTTAAGGGCTTATTGTCTCCGGTGGTTTCCTCGGCAACCTTTTCGCGCTTAACTTCTTCGTTTTTACGAACTCTGACCGACAACGCAAGTTTTGCTGTTTGTTCACGAATAGAATCGGTCATGGCTGAAAACATATCATAGCTTTCGTTGCGGTATTCAACAACAGGGTTGTGCTGACCGTAACCGCGAAGACCAATGCCTTGACGTAACTGGTCCATAGCGTCAATGTGATCCATCCAATTAGAATCTACCGAGCGCAGCAAGACAACTCTTTCAACCTCTCGCATCACATTAGAGCCAAATTCTGCCTCGCGCTCATCATATTTTTGATGAGCCTTATTCTTTAGCATATCGGCAATTTGTTGCGGTTCGGTCTGCCACAGTTTTTCTGTGGTAAACTGCATATCGTTATTATCGGTTATCCAACCGTTAAAGTGTTCGCGAAGACCTTTAATATCCCATTCTTCGCGTTCTTCACCGTTTAGGTAAATTCCAGTGTAAACATCAATAGTATCATCAATCATTTTAAGAATGGTATTTTTAATGTTTTCTCCGTCAAGCACACGGTTGCGTTGCTGGTATATAAGCTCACGCTGCTTGTTCATAACATCGTCATATTCAAGCACACTCTTACGTGAAGCAAAGTTTATACCTTCTTTACGTTTTTGGGCGCCTTCAATAGTTTTTGAAAGCATACTGCTTTCAAGCGGCATATTCTCGTCAATATTCATAGTTCCCATTATAGCGGCAATTCGCTCACCGCCATAAAGACGCATAAGATCATCCTCTAAAGATATATAAAACTTTGTGCTACCAGGGTCACCCTGACGACCTGCACGACCACGCAGCTGGTTATCAATTCGGCGCGAATCGTGGCGTTCGGTGCCTATAATGCAAAGACCACCGCTTTGGCGCACTGTTTCGGCATAAGGTGCGATTTGAGCTTTAAATTTGGTGTAATATTCTTTGTATTTTTCACGCGCGGCAATAATATCTGGATTTTCGGTTTCACCAAAGCCTGTAGCCTCAAGAATCATTCCTTCACTAAGGCCATCGTGGCGAAGCGATGCCTTTGCCATATATTCAGCGTTACCACCAAGCATAATATCGGTACCGCGGCCCGCCATATTAGTGGCAATCGTAACAGCGCCCGGCACACCTGCTTGTGCTATAATTTCGGCCTCTTTTTCGTGGTGCTTAGCGTTAAGAACGTTATGCTTTATACCACGTTTTTTAAGCATAGAGGAAAGTAATTCAGACTTTTCGATTGTAACAGTACCAACAAGAACAGGTTGATTTATTGAATTGCATTCAATAATACGATCTATAACAGCATTAAATTTAGCCTTTTCGGTCTTGTAAACGGCATCGTTTTCATCAACACGCGCAATTGGCTTGTTGGTAGGAATTTCAACAACATCAAGCTTATAAATTTCTTGAAACTCTGCTTCTTCTGTCATAGCTGTACCCGTCATACCGGACAACTTATTATAAAGGCGAAAGAAGTTTTGGAATGTTATGGTAGCAAGTGTTTTTGATTCGTGCTCTACTTTAACGCCTTCTTTTGCCTCAATTGCCTGATGCAAACCCTCGTTATAGCGTCTACCATACATAAGACGGCCTGTGAATTCGTCAACAATTATAACTTCGCCATCTTTTACAACATAATCCACATCACGCTTCATAATGCCGTGGGCGCGGATAGCCTGATTTATGTGGTGAGCAATTTCGATGTTTTCGCTGTCATTAAGATTTTCAATTTGGAAAAATTGCTCTGCCTTTTTAACACCGTCGGGAGTAAGAATGGCGGTATGAGCTTTTTCGTCTACAACATAATCGCCGTCATAGGCCGCATCTTCATCGGATGCCTTGTCGTCCATTTCCTTAACCTTTACCATTTTAAGCGACCTTGCAAAAGCGTTTGCTTTGGTATAAAGCTCGGTGGATTTATTGCCTTGACCCGAAATAATAAGAGGTGTACGAGCCTCGTCTATAAGTATAGAGTCAACCTCGTCAACAATGGCAAAGTTATGCTCGCGCTGAACCTTTTGTTCTTTGTAGGTTACCATATTATCGCGCAGATAGTCAAAACCTAATTCATTATTGGTACAGTAGGTAATATCGGCATCATAGGATGCGCGTTTTTCATCCTTATTCATACCGTGAATAATAAGACCTACCGAAAGGCCTAAAAAGCGGTATAGCTTACCCATCCATTCAGAGTCACGTTTTGCAAGATAATCATTAACCGTAACAATGTGCACACCCTTGCCTGTGAGCGCATTAAGGTATGCAGGCAGTGTAGCAACTAATGTTTTACCTTCACCAGTTTTCATTTCGCTGATACGACCTTGGTGAAGTATAATACCGCCTAAAATCTGAACGGGGAAGTGTCGCATACCAAGTACTCGGTCACCCGCCTCTCGACAAACGGCGAAGGCTTCGGGCAAGATGTCGTCAAGTGTTTCACCTATGGTAAGGCGATTTTTAAACTCTTCTGTTTTGTTGCGAAGTTCATCATCTGTAAGGGTGCGATATTCTTCTTCGTACGAGAGCACCTTGTCTAAAATTGGACGAACTCGTTTTATTTCTTTTTCACTGTAATTGCCAAAAATGGCTGTAAGTAGTCCCATAATTTACCTCTAAAAAATGTAATAAAAATATTATATATTATAATTGTTAATAAATAAAGTACTATTTGAGGGTAAATACACCATTATTTAAAACAAGGCCTGAGGTGTAATACAAATTGTTATTCTTGTCTATAAAAACAGCCTCGGTGTTATCAGTGTTTTCAATAAGGGTTTTAGCATCATCCAGCCCTAAAAGTATACAAATGGTGGATAGTGCATCGGCATCAAATGATGAGTTGCCGATAATTGTAGCAGACACAAGGTTGCTTTCACACCCAAATCCTGTATTAACATCTAAAATATGGTGATAGAATATGCCGTCCTTTTCAATATAACGTTGGTAGGTGCCCGAAGTAACTGCGGTTTTATTTTGTAGTTTTATTGTAGCAGCCACCCCGTCAGAAAACGGATTTTTTATACCTATAGTATAATTGCGGTCGCCCCATACTATAAGGTTTCCGCCTAAATCTATTATACCCTCAGAAACATTGTTTTGCTTAAAATATTCAAGCACTCGGTCGGCAATATAGCCCTTTGCAATCGAGCCAAGGTCTATTTGCTTGCCGTTTAGGTTTATGCTGTTATCAAGAATTTGAATGCTGTGATAATCTACATTTTTAAGTGCATCTGCAATTTCGTCTCGAGAGGGGATAACCCCGTTATTAAAATTCCATAAAGAACTTACAGGGTATATCGTTATATCATATTTTCCACCCGACAAATCACCGTAATAAACCGAGCGTTCTATTATCTTTTTTGTGTGCTCGTTTACCTGTGTAAAGCCGCGGGAATTATTTAGCTTATAAACATCGCTTTGCTCTATAGTACGGCTTAGCAGTTGTTCGTATTCCTCACAAAGCGAAAAAGCACCGTCAAGTGTATTGCTACTGCAAGAAGCGGTAAGCGTTACCACGGTGTCATATAAAAATTTAGTGTCTTTATTTTCCTGTGTGGCGCATCCGCAAAGCAGCAACAGGACAAGGCTTAAATTAAGAGATAAAATCTTTTTCATAAAGAATATTATACAATAACTTCACTTTTTTGTAAAGATGTGTTAAAATAGAAATAAGGCGGTGAAAGTTTTTGAAAAAGGGAGATTTTTTAATAATTGGAACAGTAGCGGCAGCTTTTGTTTTGAGTGTAGTATTATTGTTTTCTTTTTCAAAACAGGGAAGCCGAGTGGTTATAAAGCAAAATAATGAGATTATATATAACCAAAGCATTAACCAAAACAACACAATCAACACGGGCAGTAACACCATAGTTATAAAAGACGGTCAGATTTTTGTTGCAAACGCTACCTGTAAAAATCAGGTTTGTGTAAATGCGGGCAAAATTTCAAAAAAGGGTGAAAGTATTATATGCTTACCAAACAAGGTGATAGTAGAAATAAAGTAAATATAAAACGGCTTACCCTTTATGCGCTGGTAACGGCGGCGTGCCTTATTATTGGTTATCTTGAGGGTGTTTTATCAATCGGTTTAATAGCCATAGCCCCCGGTGTAAAATTAGGACTTTCAAATGCAGTGGCATTATCCATTATTTTTTGCGGTGATAAAAAGGGTGCGTGGGCTGTAAATATAACCCGTATATGCTTGTCGGCATTGCTTTTTGGTTCACCAATATCATTTTTACTGTCAATGTGCGGCGGCGTGGCATCAACGGCAGTGGCCTGTGTTTTGAGTCGCTTGAAAAACGTAAGTATAATAGGTGTTAGCATAGCAGGTGGCACGCTTCATAATGTTTTTCAACTTGTTGCGGCAACCTTAATAACAGGAGCAGGAGTTTTTTATTATTTGCCGGTATTGTTAGCTATAGGTGCCGTGTGCGGAGCTTTTTGCGGAGTTCTTGCGCAATTGATTTTAACACATGGTAAAATATTTAAGATTTGAGCTTTAGAAAGGAAACACAATTATGTGTGGATTTGTAGGTTTTACAAATTATATTAATGATGAGGGGACCGTGCTTAATGGTATGATGAATTCTATTATTCATCGAGGGCCAGATGCGGCGGGCATGTATGTAGACAATGATATTGCGCTGGGTTTTCGTCGACTTAGTATAATCGACCTTGAGGGTGGAAATCAGCCCATGCTTAACGAGGACGGCACGCTAGTTTTAGTATTTAATGGAGAAATATACAATTACAAGCAACTGCGCGAGGAATTGGTAAGCTTCGGTCATACATTTGCAACAAATGCCGACAGCGAGGTCTTGCTTCACGGTTTTGAACAGTGGGGCGAGGAAGTAGTAAACCGACTTAGAGGTATGTTTGCATTTGTTATATATAATAAAACAAACAAAGCGCTTTTTGGTGCGCGAGATATTTTTGGCATAAAGCCTTTTTATTACACAATAACTGATAATAGCTTTATTTTTGGTTCTGAAATAAAGTCTTTCGATTCTCACCCCGAATTTGAAAAGCAACTTAACCAACAAGCGCTTGCTCACTATTTGTCTTTTCAGTATTCACCAACCGAAGAAACGTTTTTTAAGGGTGTATACAAGCTGCCACCAGCTCACAGCTTTACCTTTAAAGATGGAATACTAACCAAAAACCGTTATTTTATACCCAAGTTTAAAACTGTGCCGGGTGTGTTAGACTTTTATGCCGAAGAGGTGGATAAAGCTGTTCGTGAATCGGTGGAGGCGCATAAAATTGCCGATGTCGAAGTAGGCTCTTTTTTGTCGAGCGGTATCGATTCAAGCTATATAGCCGAGGCCGCAAAGGTAGATAAAACCTTTACCGTAGGTTTTGAGAGCGGTGACGGCGACCGCTATAACGAAATTGGATTTGCAAAGAAATTTGCCGATACAATAGGTGTAGAAAATATATCAAAGGTTATAACTCCTAAGGAGTATTGGTCTGAATTTCCTAAAATTCAGTACCATATGGATGAGCCTTTGGCAGACCCTGCGGCAATAGCTCTTTATTTTGTAAGCAAATTAGCATCAGAGCATGTCAAGGTGGTAATGTCGGGCGAGGGCGCCGATGAGCTTTTTGGCGGTTATAGAATTTATCAAGAGCCTATTACCCTAACACTTTATGACCGATTACCGTTTGCGCTTCGCCGTGTTATATCAAAGCTGTGTGAGTATCTGCCACAAATACACGGCGTAAACTATCTTGTTCGCCGTGGCAAGACCATTGAGGAAAGGTACATAGGTAACGCCAATATTTTTTCTAAAAATGAGCGCGACCAACTGCTTAAAGCAGATGCTTCAAAAGCCGTTCCACCGCCTAAGGTGCTATGCGATAAATATTATGATGAAATCGCCAATAAAGACGATGTCACCAAGATGCAGTATCTAGACATAAATATGTGGCTTGTGGGTGATATTTTGCTAAAAGCTGATAAAACCAGCATGGCAAATTCGCTGGAGCTTCGCGTACCGTTTCTTGATAAAAAAGTGTTGGAGTTAGCCCTTACACTACCGCTTGAATGCCGTGTAAATACGATTACAACCAAATTGGCGCTTCGCCGCGCGGCAGAAAAAACCTTGCCACCACTTACCGCCCAAAAGGATAAGCTAGGTTTTCCTGTGCCAATTCGCGAGTGGTTACGAGAGGATGAATATTATAATAAGGTAAAATCCGCCTTTACAGGTTGTATAGCTGAAAAATATTTTAACACTCAAAAACTTGTAAGGTTGCTCGATATTCATAAAACAGGCAAAAAAGACCTAAGCCGTAAAATATGGACAGTATACACCTTTATTGTGTGGTACAGTGAATATTTCAAATAAAATCTATGGAGGATTGTTTATGAAATGTAAAAATTGTGGATTTGAACACAGTGACTCGTTTGAGTATTGCCCTAACTGTGGAACGGCCGTACAAAAAGAACAAACCACTCAACAGCAATACGCAGCACAGGTAGAGCAGGTAAGTATTAACCCTGCGGCAGATAAAATACTGTTCGCTTTAAAGGATAATTTGTTTTTGGTACTGTGCATACTTATGTCAGCATCATGTGTATTTTCTATGTCAGCAGAAGGTTTGCCGTTAATAAATATTTTAATAACCGTATTTTTATGGCTTACCTATGCCGATGCAAGAAAGGGAATTGCCAACGAAAATCATTTGCGCAGTATAAGCGGTACGGTTTATGCAAGTTATGTGATAACCAATGTTGCTTGTATAATACTCATAGCCTGTGGTGTGATATTTGGAGGATTGTTTGGTATGATAGCAAGCGCCGAGGAGCTTGTTGCCGAGCTACAGTCTGCTTTAAGCGAATACAACTTAGGTGAGTATGCATTAAATATTGCCGATATACCACAGCAGTATATAGCCATTCTGGGTTGGATAGTGGGCAGTGTGTTTGTTTTTGCGGCGGTAATAGGGCTTGTTGTAAATATTTTAGGTATGAAAAAAATACATCGCTTTGCAAAATCTGTTTATCAGGGAATTATATATCAAAATCTAAATTTTGAAAATGCTCGGTCTGTAAAAAATTGGCTTATTTTTTTTGCAGTTTGTAGTGGTATATCAGCCTTGTCTACACTTTCAAGCTTTGATGTTTTTTTGATGATGGGCACGGTGTGCAGTACCGCAACGCTTATTATTTCGGCTATATTGGTAGATAAATACTTTGTATCAAAAACTAATTATGTAGAATAAAAAGAATATATGTCGCAAATAAAAAATAAGTGTAAAAACAATTTTTAAATTATATTAAAAAAACACTTGCAATATAGTTTTGTTTGTAGTATAATACTTTAGCACCAAGCAAAACTATATATCGCGGGGTAGAGCAGTTGGTAGCTCGTCCGGCTCATAACCCGGAGGTCGTGGGTTCAAGTCCTTCCCCCGCAACCAAAAAAACTCAGAACACCATTCGGTGTGCTGAGTTTTTTCTTATTGAGAGAAAGATTTAAACTATCCAACGCACTGTCGGGTTATGAGACCGAAGGGCGAATAAGTCGGAGGTAGCGAACAAAGTGAGCGACCGAGCGGTAGTGAATGACAGTCTGGTAGACTGTCGGAGCCGCGAGGTGACCGAAGTCAAATTCTCCGCAGAGAATTTGGCAAGACCGTTGGTTCAAGTCGTCCCGCAACAAAAAATAAAGACCATCGAAAGGCAACTTCTCATAAGGATATCTTGAATATCCTGTGAAACAAGCCGATTGACGTGTGCAAATGAAAAAGAACTGTTCATGAGAAAAACCTCATGAGCAGTTCTTTTTCATTCTATACAAGAAGATGAATATTTATTTTCTTGCTATTGCGAGAATTAGCGAAATATGTTAGAATATATTATGAGATTTTGTACATTGGAGGTACATAAAAATGAGAAACAGAATAAAGCAAATTGTTTTTGAAGAATTTTCCAAACTTACCGATTTGATTGAAAAGGATTTTGCTGCCAACTACAAAAGAAAGGTAAATAATTTTCTTCTCAGTCAGATGGATGAAAATATAACAGCAAGTATGGTTTTTGTCAGTAGCTTTGAGTCCAAGAGCGGTTTTGCAATTGAAACTTGCGCCAAGCGCATTGCAAGGCTTAAATTCGGTGAGGAAAATGTTCCCACTATTGTCAATCCTCGAAACCTTCGGCACAATATTGATGAAACAAGGATATCAGGACAGATTGTTGTTACTGATGTTGATACACATAATGGTAATCTTCGCGGAGAAATTTCTGCTTTTAGAGCTAACAATGAGGCAAGAGGTGCGGGCAAACTGCGTGTAGAAAGCGGTGTTACCCAGAGCAGTATCAAAGAACACCTTCTTCCTCTTTCTGAAAAGTATCGCACCACCGAAATCTATTCAAAGCCAGTAGATTTGGCTTTCTTTGACGGAACAGAATGGAATGTGATGGAACTTAAGGCTGGTGGAGATCTTGATAGTTCCAATGCACCTTCAAATGTTGAAAAACTGCTTACCATTTATGTGGATATGGGTATTGAAAACTGCAAAGCTTATTTCGCTACGCTTTACAACAAAGACGGAGAAGGAAACACTTGGAAAGGTGCTGTTAAAAAGCATTTGGCATATCCCGAAATGTTCTTAATTGGCAGAAATCTTTGGACAAAAATTCTCCCTGACGGTATTTCTTTTGAAGAATTTGAGGAGATTTACAAAGAAGCTTTGGAAGAAATCGGATTAAATAATCGCATAGTCGAAATGATTGATAAGTGTATTAACGGCTGATCATGTATAAAGTAGAGAAAATTAAATCAAAAAAATACACCGTTGTAAACGGTGATTGTATGGATTATTTAAGTCAAATACCTGATCATAGTGTTGACTTGATCCTAACAGACCCTCCGTACAATATAGCACAGTATTCCACAGGCAACATTGATCTGCCAGGGAGAAGTGCGTTAAATAACGATCTTGCTGAATGGGATCTGAATCCGATTGATCCTTCTGCGTTGCTTGCGGACTTCAAACGTATCATAAAACCTGATGGGAATATTTTCGTTTTTACAAGCTACAATCTTATCGGAAAATGGCACGAAGCGTTTGATAGTGAATTTGATACTTTCCAGTTTTTTGTTTGGCATAAAACCAATCCTGCACCAAAAATTTTCAAAAACGGATTTCTTAACAGTTGCGAAATGATTGCTTGTATGTGGAACAAGGGGCATAAATGGAATTTCAGCAATCAAAATGAAATGCATAATTTTTTTGAAAGTCCGATTTGTATGCGTCCGGAAAGATTATCTGATCCGAAACACCCGGCACAAAAACCAGTAAAATTATTAGAGCATATTATTAAAATAGCTTCTAATGAAAAAGATGTGATATTAGACCCTTTTATGGGTGTAGGGTCAACTGGTGTAGCCGCATTAAAAAACAACCGCAAATTTATTGGTATAGAAATTGAAAAAGATTATTTCTATGCTGCAGAAAAAAGAATATCAGATTGTGAGAGAGGAAAATGAAAACCTTAACAAAAAAATCGTTAAAAATATTCATCGAATCAGAGTTACTTGCCTTGGTGACTAATGTCAAAGCTAATTACGATGAAAATATGGCAGCTCGAGAAAACAATCCTTTTCTTCCAATAAAAGATAAAAATATAAAGAAGAATATGGCAATAGGACGAAGCGTAGATTCGCAATTAGGTAATCGCATGCAGCGGATTATTTTCTATATGGCTCGTATGAAATATGGAGATGTTGCAGTGCCAAACATTGTAACTATAAATAAAACTGACGATGACAGAGTTGAGATTTGCACATACAGTGTTCCTATTTACACAGAGGAAAATGATAGAAAAAAGGATTTCAATCCGTTTAGTCAGGTTGTTTATATTGGTCAATCATTTTCTGTGAATCAAGTAAAAGAGAAACTGAAACTGAAGAAAAAATCAGAAGCGCTTATAGAAAAACGATATACTTTACCAGATGTATCTGAGAATGCAATGAAGTACATTGAAAAACCGAAAAGAAAAACTGTACCTGTCGATTTACTTTACTTTGGTATCCAGTCAGAAAATTTGGTTAAAGCGGAAACTTTCGAAATCAAATTAGGCGGAAAATTAGACACTAAAAATTCTGGTGGTAACGCTGATGAAGTTGAAGAACTTACAAATATTTTTTCTTGTCTGAAAGAAAACGAAGCGTTTTTTGGAACATGTTATGGAGAATGCTCTCAACCAGTTGCTAAAAAAATAGAAAAATTAAATCGCGCTTCTGTTTTAAACAATAAAGACCTGTGGGAGAAAGTTATACCTACAAATATAGCGGGTTTCACTTACGACCAATTTATCGATATGTATCAAAAAGCTTTTAAAAAGTCAAAATTAGAGACAACAATAAAATGTCTTTAATTCTATTGGAGATAAAAAACCTCTCGGCTTTAAACCGAGAGGTTAGTAATAATTAGGTGTTCGACATCTCTATCATTGCGACTTCTAACATTGTAAGTATATTGTTTATCAAAACTTAGAATATTGAAATCTTTCTCATACAAGCTGTTAATAAAGTCAGTGTTCTTAATAACAAGAATGAATTTAGCGAGCGTTCTCTTTAAAGCATGTGCCAAACGTTCTTGGTCAAACTTGGTAAAGTCTTTGCCCTCATAATCAGAAAAGTCTGTATCATAAGGGGGGTCTAAGAACATAAAGTCATTACTTGTGAGATTGACATTTTCAAAGAAGTCTTCAAAATCAGAGCAATGAATATCTGTGTTAGCAAATAACTGATCAATTTCTCTATTGAACATGTTATCGATTTTTGCTTTCATGTCTTTTCTGTTGTATGACATACCGCCATATGGTATGTTAAATTCACCTTTGGAATTATAGCGGAACATAGAGCCGTAACAATATTCTCTGATGAAATAGAAGTTCGCAGCTTGATATTGAATAGATTGATCAGTAATTCTACCGAGACTAATATCATTAAAGATTTTGCGGAAATACATATAATATCCGCTTGTAAATCCGGTAATCAAGTTCTCACATAAATCTTCGGTTGTAAATGGTTTTTTATTGTAGTTAGCAATCGTTCTAACAAATTTGTCTTCAACCATTTGATGAAGGAAAGAATCAAAGTCATCTTTATCTAAAAGAAGTTTCTCGCTGAAACCGGAGTTTATTTTATCTGACATACTTGATATCAGTGCTTCTAATGTAGAACTTAACTCGTCCTTTTG
>JAZNSJ010000186.1:0-4476 GCA_045591155.1 Acutalibacteraceae bacterium
TATTCAATTAGATTCTATAAGTAATTAATATTCAATTTGAATTTACTATTTGAAACTTACTGTTCACTTTGACAAACATTATAAAATATATACCTATATCGTTATTTACCTATTAGTATAAAATAATATTCTTATAATTAAACATTTTTGTTATTTTTTTAACAAATATGTTTTTCGATTATCCTAACATTACATCCAATAACATCATTACAGTGAATCCGGTTATAATACCCATTGTAGCAATATATGGTTGATTGGGTTTGTTCTTTTGACATTCTGGTATTAGTTCGTGAACCGCAACTATTATCATAGCACCCGCTGCGAACGATAAAGCTAATGGCAAAATTGTTTCTATTGTAGATACCAATATAGCTCCTACAACTGCAGAAACAGGTTCTACTATTGCTGATAATTGTCCGTAAAAAAAGCTTTTTTTACGCGAATACCCTTCCCTTCTAAGAGGTAGAGAAACCGCAGCTCCTTCGGGAAAATTTTGTAAACCTATGCCAACAGCAATTGATATTGCACCCATAAGTGCTGATGTTTCATAATTTCTCTTAAGTAAACCAAAAGCAACACCTACCGCCAAACCTTCAGGTATATTATGCAAAGTAATAGACAAAATAAGCATTATAACACGATTTACACGGCTATTTATTGCACAATTATCTGAATTTGACTTTAAAATAGCATATGAAACCATTTTATCAGAAAACCATATAAAGATAGCTCCCGATAAAAAGCCAATTGAAACAACTATATATGACGGTATTAAAAGCGTTTGCTCTGCGCGTTCAATAGCAGGCTGCAACAATGACCAAAACGATGCCGCAATCATAACACCTGATGAAAAACCTAACATTAAATTTAAAAAGCTTTGCTTTGGCGCTTTAAAAAACACTACAACCGCCGCACCAAGTGCTGTAAGTCCCCATGTACCCACAGAGGCTAGCAATGCCCATAATATAACAATATTCATTTTACACCCCCCTAAAACATTATATTTTGAACAGATATAAATGGTGAAAAGTCAAGAAAATTATTCATAAGATACAAAAAGGAAAAAAATTTAAAAAACAGCAAATTTTTGCAATATTTTTCTTGACAACTCGTGTTTATGTTGTTATAATATGTAGGCTGTCAAGGCAAATGATCCATTAGCTCAGCTGGTAGAGCACATGACTTTTAATCATGGTGTCCGGGGTTCGATTCCCCGATGGGTCACCAAAAAAGCACTTACGCTTTGTAAGTGCTTTTTTATTTTAGATATTATAAAAATTTACAAAAAGAAATGTTAAAAATATTGACAATATATGTTAATAAAAGTTATAATAGATAAGACGATTTTGTCTTGTCTATTTTCCTTTTTGGGAGGTTTTAAAAAATGAAAAAATTTACATTAAACGGACAATGGAATATGTCGGGCGGAGAGTATTGTTGCAACGGTTCTGTACCAGGCTCTGTATACTCTTTTTTACTAGACAATAAGTTAATGCCTGATCCATACTACCGTACAAACGAGCTTGCGGCTACTGAAATTCTTGAAAACGATTTTGATTTTACAAGAAAATTTGAATTTACTAAGCCCGATGCGCCCGTACTTTTACATTGTGACGGTCTCGATACACTTTGTGATATTTACATAAACGGAAATCACATTGCTCATACCGATAATATGCATCGCAGTTATGAATTTGATGTTACAGATGTATTACTTAATGGTGAAAATGAGATAAAACTCACCTTTGCTTCGCCAAATAAATTTACACGAGAAATGCATGCAAAAGATCCTGTTCCTGGCACAACCGATACATTTTTAGGTTTTCCTCATCTACGAAAAGCCTCTTGTATGATGGGTTGGGACTGGGGTCCTCGCCTACCAGATGCTGGTATTTGGAAAGATATTTATCTTCTTACTGTTGATAGTGACCGCATTAGTGACATACATATAACACAGCGTCACGAAAACGGTAAAGTATATGTTACACCTGCTGTTAAAACCGAAAAAAATATTGCAGATATAACTGTTAAGGTTACTGCTCCTTGTGGCTGTGAGTTTAATCTACCCGTAAATGTTGAAAGCGAGATTACCGATGCTAAGCTTTGGTGGCCAAACGGCTTTGGCGAGCAAAATCTATATACCTTTACAATAGAACTTTCCCAAAATGGTGAGATTGTAGATAGCAATACCAAGCGCATTGGTTTACGTACAATGAAGCTTATTCAAGAGCGTGACCAATGGGGCGAAAGCTTTTGCCACGAAGTTAACGGTATCCGATTCTTTGCAATGGGAGCTGACTATATACCCGAGGATAATATATTTTCTCGTTATAGCAGAGAACGTACATTCAACCTTTTAAAACAATGTCGTGACTGTAATTTTAACGCTATTCGTGTATGGGGCGGCGGTATTTACCCTCACGCTGATTTCTTTGACGCTTGTGATGAATACGGTCTTGTAGTATTTTGTGATCTTATGTTTGCTTGTATGGCAATTCCGGGTTATCAAGCATTTTTTGATAACGTTGAGGCAGAAATTCGTGAAAACCTCACTCGCATACGTCATCATGCTTCTTTAGCTGTAATTTCTGGTAATAATGAAATTGAAGAAGCTATTGAATACTGGTGGAATGATACCTCTAAAAACACTCGAAAAAGGGTTTATATTAAACTATTTGAACGTTTAATACCAAAAATTATCGATGAAGTTTGCCCATATATACCATATATTTCATCATCACCAAGCTCTGGTGGCGGATTTGTAGATATACGCGGTGAGAATACCGGTGACTGTCATTATTGGCAGGTTTGGCATGGCGGACTGCCATTTACCGAGTATCGCAACCACTTCTTTAGATATTTAAGTGAGTTTGGTTTTGAATCATTCCCATGTGAAAAAACCGTAAATTCATTTACATTACCCGAAGAAAGAAATATATTTAGCCGCACGTTTGAAATGCATCAACGTTGCAAAGGCGCTAACAAAAAGATACTCAACTACTTAGGTGATACATTCCTCTACCCTACCGATTTTGGTACATTGCTTTATGCATCACAACTTTTACAAGCCGAAGCAATTCGTTACGGTGTTGAGCATATGCGCCGTCATCGTGGCAGATGTATGGGTCCGCTTTATTGGCAGTTAAACGATATTTGGCCCGTAGCATCATGGGCAAGTATTGACTATTATGGTAGATATAAAGCACTACAATACGTTGCAAAACGCTTCTTTGCTCCTGTAATGATTTCTTGCGGTGAAATTGGTGAAACAACCACAAGACCTTATGTTGTAATGCTACGCGATGCATATGACTACTCTACACAGGCAAGAATTGTTGTAGCTAACGAAACCACAAGTGACATAAACGGTGTTGTAAATTGGGAACTTCGCTCGGCAGATAGTAAGATTTTACAAACCGGTATCGAAAATATTACGGTGCCTGCTTTAGATACCACTTGGCTTGATAATATTGACTTTAACAAAACCGATGTTGAAAACAATTATTTAAGCTTCTCGTTTGTAGTAGACGGTTCTATTATTACTGAAGGTACTGTTTTGTTTACCGTACCTAAACACTTTAATTTTGTTGATCCTAAGCTTCGTTATGAAATTAACGGCGATGAAATAACAGTTTTTGCAGATGCGTATGCAAAATATGTTGAAATAGATTCACCTGATGGCGACTTTATTTTAAGTGACAACTATTTTGATATGAATGCCGGCAGTAAAACTGTAAAAATTCTTGAAGGAACACCAAAAACAATTAAATTGCGTAGTGTGTATGATATTAGATAACAAATAAGTTCTTAAAAAACCTACTTGTTTAAACAAGTAGGTTTTTTGATTCATTAACGATATAAAGGAGTTACAATTCAAATAAAAATTGTAACTCCTTTTGGCTGGGGTGGCAGGATTCGAACTTAACTATATTTATTTAAAAGCAACGTAAATAAAGCACGATTATAAAATCGTGTGAAATTTCGTGTGAAATTTGACATAATACATCTTTTAAATTTTTACCCAATAATTATATATTTTGTTAAAAAAATTGTCAAGACAACAAAAACACCGCCCCGAACCATAACGGAACGAGGCGGTATATTTTTTGGTGCAGTGAGAATATGTCTCTACCTTTTGAAAAAACGTTTTCTTCTTTATTAAATTTTCAATTGCCAAACCAAAACCACGACACAACAGAATATTCAATCCACACAAGTTATCGTTTGTCTGCACCATGGTTATTTTACTTTAATGCTCGCCAAAAGTAAAGTATATTTAACTTTATGCCCATTGGTCTTCAATCACACTAAGACCAGAACGTTCGTTACTCATTTGAGTCTCATCAAAAATTATTAATTACATATTATGGTTCATTTGGTGAATTTTTTTATAGCTTAAAATTACCGTTACGTTTTTCTTGAAATTACCGTTACTTTTTTCGATATTGACTGCAAGTATAAAAAAATGTATAATTA
>JAZNSJ010000187.1:0-2190 GCA_045591155.1 Acutalibacteraceae bacterium
CACAGCTTATAATTCATACCAAGCATTTGGTATTTTGCGCCTGCAGCAGCGTTGTAAGGTAGCTGCTCCCAAACGCTGTCACCGATTATGTTTTTAATTGCTGTAAGATTTTCTTTTGTATCGGTGATATTTGGAATTAGAGGCGTGCGAATAACATACGGTTTTCCGCTTTGTTTTAAATATTTAAAGTTATTAAGTATTAAATCATTGTCAACGCCTGTATATTTTTTATGAATTTCGGTGTCGGCTAATTTAATATCCATAATAACAAAATCAAGCTTGTCTATTATTTCTTTAAAAACTTCGCTTTCAGCAAAACCGCTTGTTTCTATACACAAATTATAGTTGTTTAGCTCTTTAATAAGTTGTAAAAGAAACTCTGGCTGTGCTAACGGCTCGCCACCCGAAAAAGTGAAGCCGCCAAAGCTGTCACCTAAAACATCGGCAGATTTTTTGAGTTCGTTTGCCAATTCTTGCGCCGTTATTTCTCTACCAGCGATTTCAAGACAGTTTTCGGGACACGAGTGAATACATCTTCCAAAAGCTTGACATTCGGGATGATTGCACTCTCTTTGACAGCTTTTACAATCAATACATCTAACTTGTTTATACATAATCTGTGGCTCGAAGGAAAGCCCTTCGGGATTATGGCACCAAGCACAGCTAAGCGGACAACCCTTTAAAAAGACAGTTGTTCTAATACCGGGGCCGTCGTGCACCGCCATTTCCTTTATATCGAAAATTATTCCTGTCATACTGTGTATGCCTGTCTTGCAATAACGTGGTCTTGATATTCTTTATCAAGCTCTACAAAGTATGCGCTCCAACCCCAAATGCGCACCACCAACTGTCTGTGATTTTCAGGGTGAATTTGAGCATCGAGCATACGGTCAAGATTTACGGTATTAAGCTGTAGCTGATGACCGCCTCGGTCTATAAAGTTTTTAACCAAAAGACCTACCTTTTGGATTCCATCATCATCGGCAAAAATGCTTTGATGAAATTCGAGTGTTAGCGGTCCACCGTTCATAGCATTTTCAAAATGCTGCTTTGTCATAGATGCTATTACCGATACAGGACCCTTAACGTTAGCAAAAAGTGATACCGAATAGTTAGTACCAAAGGGTTCTTTTTCGCGTCTGCCGTCGGCTGAAGCACCTATTTCGTTAGCGTGCCATAGATAATACATAGCGCTACCCGTACCTGCGCGATATATACCTCCACGGCAGTTGGTTTTACCCTTTAGCGCATTACCAAATGTATCTAAAAGTTCGGTTGCAATGCTATCAACAAAATCGTCGTTGTTACCAAGCTTTGGTGATTCATAACGAAGTTTATGTAATAGTTCGGGCGTGTTTTCAAAGTTATTGTCTACTGCAGCTATAAGTTCATCCTTACTGATAGACTTTTCTTCAAAAACGTATTTCTTAATTGCCGCAAGACTATCTGCCGCTGTGGCAATACCCGTACCGTGAATACCAAAGTTGTAATACTTACCACCGCTGTATATATCGCAGTCCATAAGTACATTCATAAACGGTGACGGTATAAACCAAAGATTATTTATATTTTCACAAATTGTGTTACATTCTTTCTCGATTTCTGCCTTTACAAAACCAAAAAATTCTTCATATGTGTTGGCTTTATTAAGACTGTTATGTAATGCAGTATCCACAGCCTTTGGATATGAAAGCGCCGCAATATTTGCAACATCGGCACCAACGTTTGGAATAATAAATTCCCAACAAGCCGCAACGGTGTAATTCACTGCATCGTTATGACTGTAGCCCATAGCCTCAAGAGCAGGAATTACAACGTCATCATTTGAATACTGCGGAAAACCAAGACCTGCACGCGTTAACTTTGTGGCCTCGGTATATCGGTCTGCAGGTGTGTTTTTAGAAACCCTTAAATTAATTTTAGGGTCTATCATTTTGTTATTGCAAGAAGCTTTAAGACAAAGCTCTGACAAAAGATTGTAAACGTCGTTGCCGTCTTCATCGACACCACCTAACATCATACTTTGTCCGTTATCACCTTGTTGCACACCAACGTAGATATCGCTATCTTTATTAAACGAGAGGAAGAAATCCTCTAATAGCTCAAGTGCTGTCTCCTGTGTATAAACGCCCTTTTCCATATCGGCTTTAAGGTATGGATACATATACTTGTCAAAACGACCTATGGTAT
>JAZNSJ010000188.1:0-6360 GCA_045591155.1 Acutalibacteraceae bacterium
GCAGTATGGTGTTGGGTAACCTTCTTGGTTTATATACCACTTACCGCTTTCGGTATCGCCTGTTGTTGCCCAATCAAGACCTGAAAGCGCATACTTTGCCATAATACTCTGCGCATTAGCAGCAGCGATTTGGGTGATGCCTAAAGTAGCGTTAGAAGACAAGTCGTGGTAATTGTTTTGTGATACACCACCGGTAGCAGTGCCTACCGAATTACTAATCCTTGGCGCAATACCGATACCAACACAGTTTGTTATTGAAGACCCACTTGGAGGTGCATAGGTAGTACCACTAGCGGTAAAAGATGTGTCCATCCAACCAACAAAATACGGTGCGGTAGATGTTCCCTTTAGGATGGTGTTATCAGCAACAAGGCAATTGCTTATATTTACGTATGAATAAGCCGCATGGGCAATAAGGGCACCTGCAGTACCAGAAGAGTCACCTTTATTAAGGTAATTATTTTCAACTACACAGTTTTGAATATTAATTATAGCAGGAATTGTTGTGCCTGTTGTAGCCCACGCACCCGTGCGTGCCAAAATAGCCATATTAGTGCCTGAAGCACTATCTGCCATATAAGAATTTTTAATGGCAAGGTTTTTTACGGTAACGCCACCGGCTATAGTAGAACCATTAAGAGCAGCAAACAAACCTGAGCCATCGCTCATATAAAGACCGTAAATGGTAGCGCCGTTACCGTCAAGCGAATCATAAAATGTGGTGTTTGCCCAAGCACTTGGGGTGTTACCAGCAGCTATTTCATCCTCAAACCAAGCTTGTACATCATCTGCGCTTGAAAGAGCCATAAGCTGTGCAGCCTTTTCGGCGCTGTAATTTTGCATAACAAATGCCTTTATGCCATCTGCTACACGGAAGGTGTATGTATTTTCTGTATCCCAACCACTATTACGGCAAGCCCATGCAAGCTGAGCTGCAGTAGTGATTAAATAAGCGCCGTCATCAGCTGTTGTTGTAGGCTTTGTATAGGTTGAACCGTCCCATATTTGCACTGGGTTAACAGCATCGGTGCTGGCATTAACATTTATACCAATATTAGCGGTAAAGAGCGAGCCGATAAGCACAGTAAACGCAAGTGCTAGGCTTAACGCTCTTTTAGCGCTTTTACTTAAATTTATTTTCATAAAAACCGCCTTTCAACTATCGACCGTTGTCGATAGTTTAATTGAAAATTGAAAGTTGAAAATTGAAAATTGCGGTGTTCGCCTTTGGCGAACAAATTTATATCCGTCGGCAAAGCCGACTCATTAACTATTCACTATTCACTATTCATTATTCATTATTCATTTTTTATATTACGGCCACCACAGGCCACCCATATCATCTGGATCAAGGTCAGCATTTGGATCACTTGTTACGATAATATCGGTGTCTAATTCATAGATTTCAAGTTCTGCTTTTTTAAACATAGAAAAAATCTCTCCTTTTTTAGATTTACATTGGGTGCGAGTGCGACTCGCACCCAGACATTATCGTAATTAATTACCGTAGCGTGCGTTAAGCATTTGTACGTAGAACAACAATGCTTTTGCTGCTTCGTAACGGCTTGCGTAATAGTCGCAAGGAATTTTGCGGTTAAGATTATCGGCGTCAAGCGCAAAGCCCGAAACGCTGTAGGTACCAAAGTTTTGCGCCTCGCCACCGCTATAAGTAACACTTACTTGAATTCCGTTAGCAATATTTTGTAACGTTGCGGCTTTAAGTCTGTAAAGGTGGTATCTACCTGCAGCTGCCGAGTTGGTCCAGCCCTCGCAAAGTCCGTTTTGGTCGGCAACATTAACGGTTTCAATTACATCGCCTGTAACCGCATCGGTAAATGTAACGGTTATTTTGTCGCGGCTTGTTTTGTATTCACCGTGGAATGCAAATGTGAAGCCCATATATGGATTTGTATTAAGGTTAATGCTGGTAGAGTATACACCAAATTGGTTTGTACTGCTGCCATAGTTATCGTGCGTTGTAGCAGTAGTAAGGTTGTAAAGCGCTTGCGCGGTGTTTGGCATTGCGCTCTTTGCGCCAAGTGATGGATAGTTGCTATATGCACCAACATACCAAACCTTTGCATCGGCGCCGTTAGCTTCATTTAACTCATTAACAATTTCTTGTGCGGCTGCGCCTTTAAGATTTTCAAGTTCAACTTTGGTTAGACGATCTGTGTAAGTCTGATCATTTACATCTTCTACATTTTGGTCGGTGTAGCAGTTGTTCCATATATCTGCTCTATAGGTGGCATAACTAGTGTTGAAAGGAATATAACCCAAGAATATAGAATTGCTAAAAGAGTTAGTACCGTTGAAAGAACCGCCAACAGCTGTACATACTTTACTCATTGTTGATATAATTGAATTATTATGTACCAAACAGTTGTTGACTGTAAGCGGCATAATGCCTTCATCGCTCCACATATTGCCTACTAAGCCACCAGCAGATAAATCTCCCGTTGCACTTATATAGTTATTAGAGCTTTCGCAGCCTTCGATTATGAGTTGTACGTTTGTAAATAATTTATTAGTACGTGCGGTACCTACTATACCGCCTGCAGTTTGACCCTTTAAATAACTGTTTCTTACGGCTATATTTTTAATAGTTACATCGCCAGCAACCTTGGGGAACAAGCCTGCGCCAAGCAACCAATGTTCCTTAACGACATACAAACCGTAAACAACAGCGCCATTACCGTTAAATGTGCCTTGGAATGGGTTGTTAACATTGCCTTCTAATGCTGTTTTTGTGTTTTGTGCATTTTCAAAGTAAGATTGAACAGCGCTTGCGTTTGAAAGCTCTGCAACGGTGTCGCCGCCGTTCATATAAAATGCGTCAATACCGTCAGCAACCTCAAAGTTTGCGCCTGCTGTAGTAATTAGTGTGCCGCCGTATGTTGCCGTACCGTTAAGTAAAGCATAAAGTTCGTTAGCATTAGAGATTATGTATGTGTTTTTTGCCGAATCATATTGTGAAATTTCGGTAGAGGTGTTTGTTGCGTTATACACGCTTATGTTATTGCGCGGTGAAATTGTGGGGTATTCGCCAGCATTACCGCTCTTCCAAACATTAATCCAATCAAGCGCTGAGGCTGTTGATTTTGCAGTAGCGCCCTTCAAGGATTCCACATCTACATTAACCCTTACATTATCTCTATTAAGATATGTTTCTGTGTTTTTCTTAAAGGAGGCATTTTCTTGATTGTCGTAGCCATCCAGCATAGCTGTAGTCTGGTTGGTATAAATGTTTTTAAATATACCTTCGTAAATATTTGCCGTATTATAACTACCAGTAACATAACTTGAGCCGTTATGACCAATTGACCATGGCGCTACGTCAAGCGCAATAACATTTTGAATTTTTTTGCCTGTAGCGATGTCTTCTTGTGAGTTGTATTTTGTTCCAATGCCGCCATTTTGGGTAATCAAACCCGATACGGCAATTTTACCATCTTGATTATAGGCGTTTTCAATCTCGTTACCGTATACAATACAGTTATTAATTGACGCATAATCACGGTTGTAAATTCGACCTGCCACTGCGCTTGCACCATATTGATTTGTAGCAGTATTACGAGCTATATAATTGTTAATAACTGCAATATTTTCAAGATCAACGCCGGCTACAACGCCATTACTTGAAGTATACTCGCTTGCAGTTGTGTTATACCATTTTGTTCCGCCTAATATACCCGCTATAGCGCCATCAACATTTTTACTTAAAATATATGAATTTTTAAGAGAAATGTTTTTTATGCTTGAGTATCCCGCAACCTGTGGGAACAAGCCTGCGCATAAGTAATCATTAGTACTAGTAGATGTATCTGAGTTATTATGATACAAACCGTAAACTGTAACACCGTTACCGTCAAAATGGCCTTTAAAGGCTGTGGTTGAAGACCAGTTGATTAGTTCGTTTGCTTCATCGGTAAAATATGCTTTTACGTCAGCTACATTGGTCATAGCGGCAACCTTAGAGCCACCGTTTAAATAAAACGCACCAATACCGTCATCAACCTTAAAGTATGTGCTGTCGGTAGCAGTAGTAATTTTACCCAAAGCCACTGCTGCGAATTGGTCAGCACTTGTAATAAGGTATGGGTTATCGGCGGTACCGCCACCCTGTAAATTTGTGTCGGGAGTACCGCTGTATATTATATTTTTACTAGGTGTTGCATTTGGCACTACCTGATAATCATTCTTTACCTCGCCGCAAATTGAGCATTGAGCATTACTGTATACCGAATAATCAAGCTCTTCATTTACGTATTCTGGCTCGCCCAACGCAACAAAATTGTGTTGACAGCCTACCGTAAAGCTGACATCTGGGGTGTTGTTGGTGAAATCGGAGTCACTGTATGTATTATAGTCACCCAAAGCGTCACTAAATTCGAGGTCACTTAATGTAATAGCAGTGTCCTCGGTAATACCAGACGAGAATGTAAACAACATTTTAAATGTTATTGTAGTATAGTTTTTAAACTCGCCATCAACGTCTTTAACTGTAAAGATAACAGCCGCAGGGGCGTCATCCTCTTTTGAAACCGTAACTTTAATTTTATCGGTTTCGATGTCAAGGCCGCTTATACATGACACATCAACTGCTGAATACCAGTTGTTTTCATTGTCAATGGTAAAGCTACCTGCTGCCATACCGCTGGGTACGTTAAACTCTACCGTAGCGGTAGCGCTTTCCGCGCCATTTTCACATTTTTGGGCAGTAATGGAATAGTTAGGTCCATCAACCGCATTTGCGGTTATTAGACAACCCAAAATGGTAGTTGCGCAAATTGCTAAGGTAAGAATTACCGATAACAATTTACTAAGGGGCTTGTTTGTCATAATCTCTCAATCTCCTTTTTAAAATGCTAAACACCATATAGTAATTGGCATTAACAAACCTTTAAATTTGCCAAATAAAACCTCTTTTTTAAAACCAGCATTGTGAATTTGCCCTGTATATACAGGGGGATTATTGTATGAAATACAATAACGAGGCAAACCCGATAATGCTACATATTTACAATAAGGGTACATTAAGGCAAATATACTATTTTATAATAGTATAAAACATTAAATTTGTCAACAGTTTTTTATTATAAGTTTTTAATGATTTTAATATAAGTTGTAAAAGCATTAACCGCCGCTTTCAAATTGAAAGCGGCGGTTAATTTAACTTTTAATTGTAAATTACAGCTGTATTAAGCCTATTTGTAAAAATGTGTTTATGTCAAATATTTGTAATGCGCCCTTTGATACTACGTAAAATTCATTGCCTATAAACATAACACGTATGTCATCCATAGCGTATTGGTAGCGTGAATTTATGTCTAAATATGCTTTAACGGTAAAGCCGTTGCCTGTGTATTGGCAGATTATATACTTAATATCGTTATAATTGTCGGTAGCCGCAAAGCCAATTAAATTTTTGCTGGGCGACACCAACATTTGCTTGTGGTTGTAAAGCGCTGATGAATAATTATATTTGCTAAGTACGGTTTTGTCTTGCTCGGTTACATTTGCGGGGTCGGTAATATTAAACATAGAAAGCTTTAAATAGGTGGTTCTGCCCGTTTGCTCGTCGGCATCCATACCAAAGCCCAGTAGCAATCCGTTGCCATAGGGGTACATATACTCGGAAAAGCCTGGTATTTTAAGCGCACCTAAAATTTTGGGGTTTGCAGGGTCGCTTAGGTCGGCGCTAAATAGCGGGTCGGTTTGGCGGAAGGTTACAAAATAAGCAATATCGCCCATAAAGCGCACCGAGTAAACCTGTTCGCCCTTTGCCAGATCAACTATCTCACCCACTTTTTTTAGTTCACCATCAAGCACGGTAAGACACGCTGAGGTTTCATTAGAATAAGATATAACCTCGTTTTCGCTGTTTTCAAACTTGTATAGCTTTTCGATCCCTTTGGTAACGGTGGTTACAAATCTAAAATAACCGTTATGCTCATCAATAAAAAACTGATTTTCAAGCGTGCCGTCTACCTCACCTGTGGCTTTATATTCTATATTACCCTGTTTTATTTCAAGGCGCGAAACGGTTGTAACGTTTTGTGAAATTATTGTTTCATCAGCATCATCTTTATTTTCGGCTTCTTTTTGCGAATAGGTAGTATTGGCTAAAATTATATTACCCTTACTACAATAAATGTTATCTGTTCCGCCCAAAAGACTTGCGGTGTCGCTAAGCGACCCGTCTTTGTAATTAAATGCGCCTATTACGGTATATTGATTTGTATAATTTTCTTGGTTGTAACGGTATATGCTGTCGGCAGGAACGGGCTCGCACACGTCGTTTACTTGAGTAGTAGGAACAAATGTAGCTGGCTCATTTTTATCTATATCATTTGTGTA
>JAZNSJ010000189.1:0-2435 GCA_045591155.1 Acutalibacteraceae bacterium
TAGTGTTGAAAGGAATATAACCCAAGAATATAGAATTGCTAAAAGAGTTAGTACCGTTGAAAGAACCACCAATTGCTGTACATACTTTGCCTAAAGTTGATACAATTGAATTATCATATACTAAACAGTTGTTAACTGTAAGCGGCATAGTACCCTCGTCGCTCCACATATTGCCTACTAAGCCACCAGCAGACAAATCAGCCGTTGCACTTATATAGTTATTAGAGCTTTCACAGCCTTCAATTATGAGGTGTACATTTGTAAATAATTTATTAGTACGTACGGTACCTACTATACCACCTGAGGTTTGACCTTCAAAATAACTGTTTCTTACAGCTATATTTTTAATTGTTACTGCACCCGCAACCTTGGGGAACAAGCCAGCACCGTTTAGCCAGTGATTATTTTCAACATACATACCGTAAACAACAGCTCCGTTACCGTTAAAGGTACCCTGGAATGGACAATTAACATCACCAATCAATGTCTTATAACCACTGCCGTTAGCCTCAAAGTGAGTCTTAACATCACCTGCTGTTGCAAGCGCAGCAACGGTTTCACCGCCATTCATATAAAATGCTTTTATGCCCTTAGCAACCTCAAAATATGCTCCTGCAGTATCAATTAGTTCGCCGTTATATGTTGCTTTGCCACTAAGCAATGCATAAAGTTCGTTTGCGTTAGAGATTATGTAGGTTGATGTTTGTGAATCGTAATTTGCAATTTCGGTAGATGTGTTTGCAGGGTCGTACACGCTTATGGTATACAGTTTATTAGTTGGAACAATTGATGGATAACTATTTTGCACACCATAAGCCCAGATGTTATCCCAATCAAGCGCGGGGGCCGTTACTTTTGCAGTAGCGCCCTTAAAGCTATCTGTGCTTTGACCTGCGTTAATATTATAGGTTGAAAGAACTGTAGCATTATTTGCAGTTATATAGCTATTAAGCTCTTCCATGCTTTGATCGGTATATATGTTTTTAAATCCTTTGTTATTCATAGCAACCGAATTGTAACCGCCTGTAACATAACTAGTGCCATTATGGCCAAGTGACCACGGCGCTACACCAAGTGCAATAACGTTTTGTATTTTTGAATTAGCGGTTGCCTCTGTGCCACCCTCGGATACGCTTTGAGCAAGATATGGATTGCGTGTAAACAAGCCTGAAATCGCTGTACGTGTATCATTATCATAGGCGTTATAAATTTCGTTGCCGTAAACTATACAGTTGTTAACAGATGCATAGTCATTGTTCATAAAACGACCTGCTAATGCGCTTGCGCCATAGTATTGTGTGGTGTCGGTACAAGCAATGTAGTTGTTTATAACAGCCACATTTTCAAATGCTATGCTGTTTTCAATATTTCCGCCACTAACCCATTTGGTAGTACCAACAAGACCGCCTACACATCCTTGACTGTTAGAAGAAGTAATATATGAATTTTTAAGGGTAATGTTCTTTATACTTGAATTTCCGGCAACCGAACCAAATAAGCCCGCATAACCAGTACCGTTGTAGTACAAACCGTAAACCGTAACTCCGTTACCGTCAAACTGACCTTTAAAAGCTCCGCTTGACCCCCAACTGTACTTACTATTTTTATCATTAGTAAAATATGATTTTACATCGGCCAAATTGGTCATTTTAGCAACCTTTTCGCCACCGTTTAAATAAAACGCACTAATGCCGTCAGCAACCTTAAAGTATGTGCTGTCGGTAGCGTCCGTGATTCTACCTCGTACTACTGCTGCAAACTGGTCGGCAGTTGTAATAAGGTATGGGTTATCTATGCTGTTTGTAGCGCTTGTATCAGCAAGCTCCAAATGTGAAAGCTCTGATATCTGCCATACATCTGCATCCTTGTATTCGCTTGTAACCGCATTTGGTGTTGTGGTTGCCAATGCAGCTTTTGCTGTGTCACCATAGTAAAGAAGTGATGCTGCAACATTTTTATCGGCGGTTTCATTACCAGCGGTAAAGTGTGCGTTGCCATTGATTACATCTTGAGCATACCCTTTTATAGAGGTTTGCATACTTTCGCCGTAGATAATCTGGTCGCCTGCATCATTTTTAGTTACTATTGTAGGTAGCCAAACGGTATCTATATCTTGAGCAGAAAGATTATTGATGGTAAACATTTTTGCGTTTTCAAGTGTTTGGTTACCAGATGCTGTAGGTGTGCTTAAAACATAAGATTTTGCTTTTTTGCTTTCATCCTTGCTTGCAAAGTAAAGCTGTGCATTTGAACTACCATAATAATAGAAGTTTAATGAGAATTTACCGTTTTCTTGATAGGTAATATTGTATGCCACGAGTTTGCAACCGTAATTGGTGTTGTTGGCTGTGGTTAAATCAAAGTTTTCAAACGGGGTTGGATATTCACCCGTTTTGCCAACATACCAAACCTTTGCATCGGCGCCGTTAGCTTCA
>JAZNSJ010000190.1:0-9087 GCA_045591155.1 Acutalibacteraceae bacterium
AGAGCTCACTCCCGAGCAGGTAGTTCAGATCGTTAAGGATTCAGGTCTTCGCGGCCGTGGCGGCGGCGGTTTCCCCACAGGTCTCAAATGGAGCTTCACAGCTGCCAACAAAGCTGACCAGAAGTATGTAGTATGTAACGCCGACGAAGGTGACCCAGGTGCATTTATGGACCGTTCGGTTCTTGAGGGTGACCCACACTGTATTATCGAAGCTATGGCAATAGCCGGTTATGCAGTAGGCGCTACAAAGGGTTACGTATACGTTCGTGCTGAATACCCAATTGCTGTTGCTCGTTTGCAAAAGGCTATTGATCAGGCAAATGAATACGGACTTCTTTGTAAAGATATATTTGGCTCAGGCTTTGACTTTGACCTTCAAATCCGTCTTGGTGCAGGCGCATTCGTTTGCGGTGAAGAAACTGCACTTATGACATCTATCGAAGGCAACCGTGGCGAACCACGTCCACGTCCTCCGTTCCCTGCTGTTAAGGGCCTTTATAACTCACCTACCGTTGAAAACAACGTTGAAACCTTTGCTAATATTCCTCAGATTATCCTTAAGGGTGCTGATTGGTTTAAGACAATGGGTACCGAAAAATCATCTGGTACAAAGGTATTTGCTTTAGGCGGTAAAATTGAGCACACCGGTCTTGTAGAAATTTCTATGGGTACTACACTTCGTCACATCATCGAAGACATCGGTGGCGGTATTCCTAACGGTAAAAAGTTCAAGGCAGCTCAAACAGGTGGTCCTTCAGGTGGTTGTATTCCTGAGTCACTTATTGATACCGAGGTTGACTTTGATAACCTTACTGCTATCGGTTGTATGATGGGTTCGGGTGGTCTTATCGTTATGGACGAAGACAACTGTATGGTTGATATGGCTAAGTTCTTCCTTGAATTTACCGTTGATGAATCTTGCGGTAAGTGTACTCCATGCCGTGTTGGTACAAAACGTCTACTCGAAATGCTTGACAACATAACCACAGGCAAGGCAACACTCGAAGATATTGTTAAACTAGAAGAGCTTTGCTACTACATTAAGCAAAACTCACTTTGCGGTCTTGGTCAAACTGCACCAAACCCAGTACTTGCAACACTTAAGTTCTTCCGTGATGAGTATGTTGCTCACGTTGTTGACAAAAAGTGTCCTGCAGGCGTATGTAAAGATCTTCTTACATTTGTTGTTGATAAAGATAAATGTATCGGTTGTGGTTTATGCGCAAGAAATTGCCCTGTTAACGCTATCAACAAGACCGATTACATAGCACCAGGTCATAAGCTTGCTTCTTACGAAATCGATACCGAAAAGTGCATTAAGTGCGGCGTATGTATCGGTAACTGTAAGTTTAAGGCAATCAGTAAGGTTTAAGAAAGGAGCCAAACTATAATGGATATGATTAATGTAAAAATCAACGGTATTGCTGTAAGCGTACCAAAGGGCTCCACCGTTTTAGAGGCTGCCCGAATAGCAGGTGTAGAAATTCCTACCCTTTGCTTTATGAAAGAACGTAACGAAATCGGTGCTTGCCGTATTTGTATGGTAGAGGTTAACGAAGGCCGCGGTTTTCGCCTTGTAACTGCTTGCGTTTTCCCATGCACCGACGGTATGGAAGTTATTACCAATTCTGAAAAGGTTCAAAAGTCACGTAAGACTACACTTGAACTTATTCTTTCAACACACGATAAAAAGTGCCTTTCTTGCGCACGTTCAACTAACTGCGAACTTCAAAAGCTTTGCCGTGACTACGGCGTAGATGAAGGCGCATTCGAAGGCTTTAAGCCCGTATACGAGCTTGACTACAGCACACCACACGTTGTGCGTGACAACAACAAATGTATTCTTTGCCGTCGTTGCGTTGCAGTTTGTGAAGAGCAGTACGTAAGCGTTATCGGCGCAAATGACCGTGGTATTGACACCAACATCGGTCAGGCATTTGAACTTTCTCTCAACAACACACCTTGTATCTCTTGCGGTCAGTGTACTGCCGTTTGTCCTACAGGCGCACTTGTTGAAAAGGATGATACCGACAAGATTTGGGCAGCTTTGGCTGATCCTACCAAAACAGTTGTGGTACAGACCGCTCCTTCAATCCGTGCAACTTTGGGCGAATGCTTTGGTATGCCAATCGGTACCAACGTTGAAGGCAAAATGGTAGCTGCTCTTCGTCGTCTTGGTTTCCACAAGGTTTTCGACACCGACTTTGCTGCTGACCTTACAATAGTTGAAGAGGCAAACGAGCTTCTTGACCGTGTTAAAAATGGTGGCACCCTCCCAATGATTACATCTTGTTCGCCAGGTTGGGTTAAGTTCTGCGAACTTTACTACCCCGATATGATTAATCACCTTTCAAGCTGTAAATCTCCTCAGCAGATGGCAGGTGCGGTTATTAAAACATACTGGGCAGAAAAAGAAGGCATTGATGCTAAGGATATCATTTCGGTATCAGTTATGCCTTGTACCGCAAAGAAATTCGAAATTGGTCGTGACGATCAGTCAGCCGCAGGTGTTCCCGATGTTGATATTGCTATCACCACTCGTGAACTTGCTCGTATGATTGAACGTGCAGGTCTTAACTTCGTAAATCTTCCCGACGAAGACTTTGATAATCCGCTAGGTGAAGATACCGGTGCTGCAGTTATATTTGGTGCAACAGGCGGCGTTATGGAAGCAGCTTTACGTACCGCAAATGACTGGATTAGCGGCAAAGACAACACTGACGTTGACTACACCGCAGTTCGTGGCACAATGGGCTTAAAACAGGCTACTGCAAAGCTTGGCGATATGGAAGTTAAGGTAGCTGTAGCTTCTGGCGCTGCTGCTGCAAAGGTTGTTATGGATAAGATGAAGGCAGGCAACCCAGACGGTTGGACCTTTGTTGAAATTATGGGATGCCCCGGCGGTTGTGTAAACGGCGGCGGTCAGCCAATTCAACCTCAGTCAGTTCGTGACACTGTTGACCTTAAGGCAGTTCGTGCAAAGGCTCTCTATGACCAAGATGCTGCAAGTGCACTTCGTAAGTCACACGAATCACCTGTTGTAAAGGCTCTTTACAGCGAATGGTATGACGGTTTTGGCGGCCATAAGGCTCACCACGACCTCCACACCAGCTATACCGCTCGTAAGAAATACAACGTATAATAATTAAATAAAGTTAAAGCACTTGCTAAATTACTTTAGCAAGTGCTTATTTTTTATAAATATTTGATTTTATAATCCTAAATCCTTATACAGAGCATTTCTCAAAGCGCACTGATTGGGCGCATATCCCATAACATTTTGAAAATATGTAATAGATATTTTGTTAATGGGATCTACCATAGAAAATGCTCCTGCAGCGCCGTCCCAACCAAATTCACCAATAGGACTTATTGTGCCGCTACGAGTAGGATCAATATGTACACGCACACCAAGTCCATAGCCGTAGCCACGTCGCATCTGGTCAAAGTCGACTGCAGCCTCACCACTTAATTGATTGGTACCCCAAAGTTTTACTGTTTCCTCCTTTAATATACGGTTACCCGTTTTACCAATACCGCCGCAGGCAACTGCATCCAAAAACAGTGCATAATCCTCGGTTGTAGAGGTAAGTCCTGCGCCACCGCTTTCGTAATTGTCTGAAAGATTATAAACGCATTTAAATACTTCTTTTCTAAATTCACGACCTTCATATTTTGAATAAAGTGTCGGCATTTTTGACATATCATCAGCATAACCAAAAAAAGTATTTTTCATACCAAGTGGCTCAAATATATTCTTGCGTAAATAATCGCTGAATTTTTGGCCCGACCAAATTTCTACCAATGCTGCAAGCACATCGTGGCAAAGACTGTATCTAAAACGGGTACCTGGTTCAAATCCAAGTGTTTTATCTGCCATAGCTCGTACTAATTCTTGTGTGGTAGTTTTACCGTTTGCAATAGCGCCTTTGATTACATCATCAAAAAGGTTGTAATCAAGTCCTGCTGTCATTGTAAACAAATGCCTTACCGTAATGGATGTTTTTGCATATCCGTCACCGTTAGCAGCAACACTCTCTCCAACACTTTGACCACTTGCGATTTTTGCGGCATTTTCAGTGTTTAAAGCATCGGTTGTAATTTTCATTTTAGTAAACTCGGGCAAAAACCTTGATATAGGATCATCTAAATTATATTTGCCCTGCTCTAAAAGCTGTAATGCGCAGCAACAGGTAATCATCTTGGTCATTGAGTATATAAAATAATACTCGTCCCCCTTAATTTCACCGCCGTTTTCAATATCCTTAACACCTGTAAAATACCTAAATAACAGCTCATGATTGCGGTACACAAGCACATCGGCACTTGGTCTTAATGGGTCACTTACAAGTTCGTCCATATAATTTTTTAAGTTTTCAAATTCCATAATTATCACCCTTTAATGCCATAAAATATAGTTAAGTCCCATAAGTAAATAAAGTGGTCCAAAGCAATAAACCATAAACATTTCGTGATGGTCAACCTTGCCCTTAAAACAATCGGTTGCTGCTAAGCACTCAAATACATATGCTATAGCACCACTAAAATATCCTATTGCTTTTAATACGTTGTATGCGCCATGCAAAAAGAACGACAGTAAAAACAATATTGCGGCTGCAAGCACAAACACATTACGCAAAATAAGCAAAGTGTAATCAATTTTTGGATGTGTCATACTATTTAGGTCTTCCACCTCAGGAATAGTAACATCCACACCGTGTTTTATTTCTTCAAGCAGTTTAGACATATTTTCACCCTATTAATAACATTTATTTGCCTACTCTTACCCAAATAAAGCTTCTATGTTCTGAGAATTTTACCGTTATGCTGTCGCCATTTATCGTAATGTAGGCAGGAGCACTTTGGTAAATAATTTTCATATTTAAGTCACCTATATCTACAGGTAATTTAAATGTATAGGTATCATCATTTGTTGCTTCACGGAAAAGTATAATATTGCCTGATTTTTTATACATATTCTTGCAAAAATATCCCGAAAAAGTCATGCCGTTAGGGCATTTGCCAATTGGGATTACGCGGGAATTAAATATCTCTGCCTTATAATTTATATATATACCCGAAATGTTTGCTAAAAGTTCAGCATCGTGATCATCAAGATTGGTCATTTCCATCCAGAAAAGCGGATTAGCAACCATAACTGTAGCAAAAAGATAGTCGGGTTTATAGGTGTTTGGCGCAAAAAGATAACCCTCGTATTTGTGGGTATTTCTACGTGTGTTAAGTAGCTCCATTTGTAGTCTACGCGTAGGTATAACCTGTGCTAAATTCCACACATTTTTAAAGGTATTGTGAGGAAAATAATTTACAAAATCGGTGTATCTATTTTCTACAAACAACGAGCCATACTGTGATTGATAAAAATAACCAAATCGGTCCTCTGCGGTAACATCAAGGTTAAAGCGCATATTACCATTTGTGCGGTTAGTAAGCTCTTGTAACAAATAGATAAATCGCATCTCACAAAGCTTGTTACGAATCTTTATACCGTCAAGCTTAAAATAACGTATACCGTACTTGTTGTATATACCCATTAAGGTTTCAATATCTTTATCTACATTTACAAAATCGTTTGATGAGTCAGGACTAAACCACAAAGCCATTTCTATGCCATAGTTTTTTGCCTTTTTTACAAGTGGCTCTAAACCGTTGGGAAATTTTTCATAATTTACTGACCAAAAGTTGCTATTATCGGCATAATAACCTTCCCATACACCGCCTGATTTGCGTCGCGAATTTGCCGTAACACCAAGCTGCCAGCCGTCATCAATTTGTACTATATCAACACCAATTTGATGCGCACGGTCTATCTCGCCTAACATAAACGATTCACAAACTGCTATATCTTGGCTTCTATCACCCCATGTATTAGACATACAAAATAGTGACTGCCTTGGGTCATCAATGCAAAATGCTGTGTTGTAGCGCCAATATTCATCATATATATCGCTAGTTTTACCTACACCCACTGCAGATGCATAATACGGCGCCTTGCCTTTGGGTATATTGGTAAAATCGATACCCGTACCATAAAGTGTAGCATAAACATTACCCTGCATAGTAAAGTCGGCACTTTTGCGGTTAAGCGCTGAACTTTGTGTAGGGGAATGCTTTATCATCATAATTGAGTTTTCATTTGTGTAATCATTTATACAAAAAACATTACCCTCGCGTGAAAGCTCACCGCTTCTATAAACATAAACAGTGGCATTTTGACGTTCTACCAACATATCATTATAGTCGGTTTTGTCATATAATTTAAAGCTATCAACGTTAAGATGTCGCTGCCCTAACGGAATACTATCGAGTACATCCGAATTAACCGACTGGGCATTGCTAGAAGCTTTATTTTGCTCACACTCAATACCCGTTGGGCCCGTCTTTTCAATATTTTCTTCAACAATTTCGGTATTACCTAGCTTTGAAACAAAGTTTTGATTGTAAATAAATGCGACTTCGGGAAAAATTAAATATTCGTACCACGCGGTACCCTCTTTACCATCAAGACACAATACAGCCTTTAGGTGCGGCTTCATTACATAAGAATTTTCAATAATCTCGGTTTCAAATGTTATTTGTGGTTTTTCATCCTCAATAAATATAGGACAGCGCTGCCACAATGAATTACCCGACCATTCAAATCCGCTTAAAACATCTCGTACACTCTCGGTGCGAACACTACAACCGTGTATACGCAAAACCTTTTCTATCTTACTGTTACCAATATGTATAGTGGCTGTATTTTTATCATAAAAGCCAAAACAATCTTTGAACATAATGTTTCCCCTTCACAAAGGTTTATATAGTATAATAATACCATATTTTTACTAAATAGCAAGAAAAAAGAACGGAAATTACAACTATTTTCCGTTCTTTTCTATTCTTATAAATTCAATAGCTTTATGTCAAATCTTCCATTTTGCTTGAAATAACCTAAATTAAATATTTCGCCATTGTGATATTTATTCCATTTTTCTGCAACGGTTTTTAATTCCTCTGCGGTTATCAATAAAATTTGAGTATCATTATTCAACGAGTAATCAACGCATTCCTGTATGCTTTGTGGCGTAAATTCTGGCGCGATAACCATAAATACAACAACATCCTTATCGGATGATTTGATATATCTATCAAATTGTTGTATATGATCCTTAAGATTTACAGCAGTTTCTTTTGATTTATTATCCCACATAATATATTTATCTTTGAATGAAAGTTTTCCATCAGGATGATCTGTTCCCGTCAAAGTAAGTGGTTTGTTTAATAACATTTTTTCAAATATATAATTTGTAGCATCTTCGAAATAGTGTTCACACTGTAAATCTTTATCAATAATATTATTTGCTCGCAAGAACTTCAAATCTCGTTTTGCTAATTCATAATAAACAGAAACTAATTTTTCTCTATTATCTTCTGTTTTTAATTCTATTCGTCGAATAGAATCGTAATATTCTAACAATCTATCAATCAATGCCTTTTTTGTACCAGAAACATTCAAACCTAAATCTGCACACCAATTTGAAAGAGTTTCAACGTTCATACCATCGTATATTGAAAATCCACCTATCAAATGCGAAGGTTGTACCGACCTTAAAATAATTGACTTAAGTTCATTAACGGTTAAATTGTTCGATATTTCAATATCCGCAATTTTATAATATTTACTTGCCTTTGTAGTAATATCTACCAAATATTGTTTTTTAGTTTTTTTAATTACATAATCAACTAATTTTTCATATCCGTAGGAACGAATTTCAATATTATAATATTTTCTTATTTCTTTTGCTATATCATCAGGTATCATATCACACATTATACCATCAGAATTTTTTATTGACACTAACAAACCCTTTGATTGTAAAACGCGCCGAGTTATATCAATCTCTTCATAAGTGTGTAAAGTATTGCCGAAATTAGGAAATCTACCTGATTTAGCTTCTAGTATTTGCTGTTCATATATAGTTATTGATAAATATTTTCTTAAATTTTCTAACAGGTTTTTTTCATCAATAGAAATATCATTATTATGCGCCCACGCTGTATCAAGCATATACTTAAACAAAGATAAATCTTTTGAAATTTTATCTATTTCAAAATTATTAGACTCATCAATAATACTTTTTTCATAGTTCAAAACTGCAGAATCTGTATCTTTTGAACTTGAAATAAAATCATCCTGATCAAGTAAATAGTCGCGTAATAAAATAGGTGCAATAATTCTGACTGATCTGTTATTATCAAGTTTAATTTCGTCTAAACGATTAGATATATTTTCAAAAGATGTATATTGTTTCTCTGTTTTTTTCAAAAAATCTTTTATTTCCTCAAACTCTAACCGTCTATAATCTGCAACATATGCTGATGCAATTTTCTTAGCGATAGTTATATTAGGTATTAGATCAATATATTGCATAAAATTCATAAAATATCACCACATTATAATTAATATACTTAAATTCTACCGCAATTTGCGGTGGATGTCAATACCGCAAATTGCGGTTACTTATAATAAATTTGGTGATATTATATATGTTCGAAAGAGTACGTAATCTTCGCGAAGATCGCGATTTAACACAAAAACAGGTTGCACATGAACTTAATTGTTCCCAACAAGTTTACAGCAATTATGAGCTGGGGCAACGTGATTTACCAACAGATATTTTAATAAAACTTTCAAAATTTTATAATGTCTCTATCGATTATATTTTAGAAATAAGCAATAATCCAAATATACAAAAGTAAGCCGTGAAAATTTCACGGCTTACTTTTGTATATATGATATATTTCACTGACGTGCAATAAGTTATCAGTTTACAGTTATGAATTAGCCTAAAGGCAAATGTTATGATATATTCGCTATTATAACTGTGTGCTTAGCACACATCATAACTTGTACGCAAGTACAATTATAACACATAACTCGCCGCAAGGCGAATATAACTAAAAAAGACTTGATGAAAATTCATCAAGTCTTTTTGTGTTGGCATCTACTTATTTTCCCAGGCAGCTGCCCGCCAAGTATCTTCAGCGCAAGTGAGCTTAACTTCTGTGTTCGGTATGGGAACAGGT
>JAZNSJ010000191.1:0-2523 GCA_045591155.1 Acutalibacteraceae bacterium
TTTTCTTCTGAGGCATAATGCTTGAACCTGTGGTATAAGCATCATCAAGCTCAACGAATTTGAATTCCCATGAAGACCAGAGAATAACCTCTTCGGAAAATCTTGAAAGGTGCATCATAATAACGGAAAATGCACTCATAAGCTCAACACAGAAATCTCTGTCTGAAACACCATCGATGCTATTTTGCATAATTCCGTAGAAGCCTAATTTTTCTGCCTGAACAGCAATAACTTTTTCAAGCTCTTTTACCTGTGAAATAAGCGCTGTGCATTCTTTTTTGAGATAAAGTCTGATATCAAGTGCTACCTGGTCGTTACGGCTACGCGCTGTGTGCAGCTTTTTACCCACATCACCAATACGATTTGTAAGTTCTTGTTCCACAAACATATGTATATCCTCAGCGCTCATATCGAACTGTAATTTGCCGCTTTGTAAATCGGCAAGTATCTCTTCAAGACCCGCAATAATTGTGTTTGCCTCGTCCTCAGCAATAATACCACAGAGCGACAGCATCATAGCGTGAGCCATACTGCCCTTTATATCGTGAGCGTACATTCTTGAGTCGAAATGTATTGAAGAATTGAAATCATCGGCTATACTGTCGGTAACACCGTCGGTAACGCCTGTCCACATTTTTGCCATATTAAAACCTCATTTATAAGTTTAAGTATTTACATATTATATATATAGTGAATTAACTTGTCAAGTGTTTTGAATAAATATGCAAACTCCGTGCATTTTATGCACGGAGTTGTTTTAAAAGCATTTTCCCAATCTTTGTGCTTTGCAATTTGCGGTTTTTCCGCAATGATAACAAAGCTCATTTTGGCTGCCGCCGTTTTTAAATACTTCTTTTATATTATTAACGGTGGTTTCTGCTATGTTGCCAAGCGCCTCTTCGGTTAAAAACGCTTGATGCGATGTTACAATAACATTTGGCATAGAAATTAGTCGAGCTAAGGTATCGTCATCAACAATGTGCCCCGAATAGTCCTCAAAGAAAATGTCAGACTCTTCCTCGTAAACATCAAGACAAGCCGCGCCAATATGACGTGATTTTATACCCTCTAACAGCGCGTCGGTATCTATTAAAGCGCCACGTGAGGTATTAAGAATAACAACACCTTTTTTCATTTTTTTAATTGAATTTTCATCTATTATATGGTTGGTTTCAGCAGTAAGAGGACAATGCAGCGAGATAATATTGCTTTCTTCAAACAATTTATCAAGAGTTACATACTGTATGTTTGTATCGTTTGCAGGGAATTTATCGTATGCCAAAACACGCATACCAAAGCCACGGCAAATATCAATAAACACTCTACCTATTTTACCCGTACCAATAATTCCAACAGTTTTACCGTGAAGGTCAAAACCAGTAAGACCAGAAAGACTAAAATTAAAATCCTTGGTGCGAATATATGCCTTGTGTATGCGGCGAATTGAAGTAAGCAGCATAGCCATTGTGTGTTCGGCAACTGCGTAGGGTGAGTATGCGGGCACGTGTACCACGTGAATTTTTTGAAATGCGTGTTTTACATCTACATTATTATAGCCCGCACATCTAAGCGCCAATACCCTAACACCCAAATCGTATAATTTGTCTATAACATCTGCGTCGGCAGTATCGTTTACAAATATGCATACAACCTCACAGCCGCGTGCCAAATCGGCAGTATCAATATTAAGCTTTGTTTCAAAAAATTTAAATTTCAGCTCGTCATTTTCGTATTTTTCGAAAGATTGTTTATCGTATGGTTTTGTATCAAAAAATGCTACCTTCATAAATACTCCTAATTGTTAAATTCATTATATATTTTCTCCGCCAAAGCACGATTTATGCCACTTACCGCACAAAGCTCTTGCACGGTTGCAGATTTTATTGCCTTGATTGTTTTAAAATGTTTAAGCAGCGCATTTGCTTTTGCTTGCCCTATACCGTCAATATCGGTAAGGCAGGATGATAGCATCTTTTTACTTCTACGCTTTTTGTGATAGCCTATTGCAAAGCGGTGCACCTCATCTTGAATAGCGGTAATAAGCCTATATGCCGATTCATTTGCTTTTATAGATATATCGCCGCCGTTTGTAGCAATAGCTCGTGTGCGGTGTTTTGAGTCTTTTACCATACCAAAAAGCGCCACATCTACGCCGTGTTTTTTAAGAATTGGCTCCACCGCCGAAATTTGCCCCTTACCACCGTCAAGTAAAATAAGGTTGGGTAATGTTGAAAATCCTTCGTTTTCACCTTTTTTGTATTCGTTAAAGCGTCGGTCAAGCACCTCTGCCATAGAACGATAATCGTCTTGTCCAACGAATGATTTAATCATAAATCTTCTATACAAACTCTTTTCAGGTCTACCGTTTATATATACAACCATCGCCGCAACGTTGTTGCTGCCCGAGGTGTTCGAAATGTCGTAAGCTTCAATTCTTTTCGGAGGATTTGACAGTCCAAGAAGTGTAGAAAATTCGGTAAGCGCAGACATTTCTTTACTATTTCTTTCAATTTTTTGAGAAAG
>JAZNSJ010000192.1:0-6874 GCA_045591155.1 Acutalibacteraceae bacterium
CACCTTGCTTTTTCTTTGCTTTGACGAAAGAAAATCCCTCCGCCTCGTTCCTCGGCACCTCCCGTGAGTCTTGGGAGGTTTGCGACGTACTATTATTATATAGAAAATTCATAATTCTTTCAAGAAATTTTTGGTGACAAAACTTATTTTTTGTGTTATAATGTACAAAATATTATTGTATGGAAGTGTATATTTAAAATGGATAACAGATATTTAGAAAAAGTAGTTGACGAAATGAAACCGTTTTTTGATGAAAATGGTTTTAAAGAGGTAGACGGCATATATAAAAATGACAAAAAGGCTGTAAAGGTAGAATATAACGACGAGCGTCAAATGTATGTTTTAAAAACTGCAGATATAGAAGAGGACGGTATATTTAATTTGGGTGAAGCGAGCGCTTGGCTTTTTGATGACAGTCAAAACGCAAAGGATGCCGAAGCAGTAGGTATAGATTTTACCGCTACTCTTAAAGCGGAATTGGGAATTAAGCATAAGCGTTCTGCTACTGCGGCAAGCGCGATTGACCTGCCCACCGCATCAAAAAATGGTAGTTACAATATTACTGCGTTTACTAAAAAAGTGCTTGACGTATTCCCTGTGCTTAAGGATGAGTATAAGGCTCACGTAGCAGTTTATGGCAATTTCTTATATCTTAATTTCTTTGGTGAAAAATTAGTGCCACAAATAAAAGCAGTGTTACTGGAGAATAATAAAAAAAGTGTAAAAAAACTTTTTGACGTTTTCCAAAACGGATATTTGCAGGGTGACCGCGACACAGTAAACATTATTGTTGCGGTGGTAGCTGCTGCTTGCGTAAATGACGAAACCGTTAAAGCAAATGCTGTTGCAGCTTTGGGTGACAACAAGCATTTTGTTGATGCTATAACACAGTTTATACCTGTTATATCCTCAAACAAAAAGCTTTCTGCGGCTTTGTTAAAATAAATTATAAAAAGGTGGTTATTTTATGGGATGGTTTGTTGCAATAGTTGTAATTTTTTTGGTAATTATTATACCAAACGTACGCATTGTGCCACAGGCTACACAGTATGTTATTGAATTTCTTGGTAAGTATAAATGTACTTGGGATGCGGGAATTCACGTAAAGGTTCCTTTTCTTGAAAGAATAGCAAATAAAATTACCCTTAAAGAACAGGTTATGGATTCTCCACCACAGCCCGTTATTACAAAGGATAACGTTACTATGCAGATCGACACAGTTGTGTTCTTCCGCATATTTGATGCCAAGCTTTATACCTACGGCGTTGTAAATCCAATTCGTGCGCTTGAAAATCTTACGGCTACTACACTACGTAATATTGTTGGTGAAATGGAACTTGACGGAACGCTCACATCACGCGATATTATAAATACAAAAATGGCTGAAATTCTTGATGAGGCCACTGATCAGTGGGGTATGAAGGTAAGCCGAGTTGAGCTTAAAAATATTATTCCGCCGTCCGAAATTCAAAACGCGATGGAAAAGCAAATGAAGGCAGAGCGTGACCGCCGCGAAACGCTTTTACAGGCCGAAGGTCATAAGGCGGCTGCAATTACTCGTGCCGAGGGTGATAAGCAAGCTATGATACTTGAAGCCGAGGGTGAGCGTGACGCGCGTATTGCCCGCGCCGAAGGTGAAGCAAAGGCTATTTATCTTTCTAAAAAAGCCGAGGCCGACGGTCTTGCCGCACTGAAAGAAGCAGGTGTTGACGCTGCTGTGCTTGAACTTAAAAAGTATGAGGCGCTTGTAAATATGTCAAACGGCACCGCTGCAAAGCTTATAATTCCTACCGATGCAGTATCGGCTGTTACAAATAACGCGATATTTAGCGAAACTACAGGTCTTGGCGATAATACAAAATCGGCGCCAAAGACTAAAAAAGCCCCCCAAAAAGACGAGTGTTGTGACTAATTAATTTGTAATAAGTAAAGTAAATCCGCTACTTAAATTTAAGTAGCGGATTTGTGTTTTATTATTAGTATGCCTTACCCCAATATAGCATTTTATCTGCTTTTTTTCCACAGCAAGCACAGGTGTCACCTATAATTTTCTGCTCAAAGGGAATACAACGCGAGGTAATACCTGCAACCTCTTTTAACTTGTCTTCACACTCGCGGTCACCGCACCACATAGCGCGTATAAAACCGGGTTTGGTATCGGCAATCTCCTTAATTTCATCAAGATTTTTAGCATCGTAGGTCATATTTTCACGACGTTCAAGTGCTTTGTTGTAAAGCGCATCGTGATACTCTGACAAAATTTCAGGAATACGTGTTTGGAGTTCATCTAACTTTACAAAAATCTTTTCGCGGTTGTCACGGCGAACTACTACGCACTGGTTGTTTTCAATGTCGCGCGGACCAATTTCTATACGAAGTGGCACACCCTTCATCTCATACTCGGCAAATTTCCAGCCGGGTGTCTGGTCAGAATTGTCAAGTTTTACGCGGCAAACCTTTTTAAGATTATCGCAAACTTCAACCGCTTTTTCTACAACACCCTCTTTGTGAGAAGCAATAGGAACAATTACTACCTGAATAGGTGCAATCGCAGGCGGCAACACAAGACCGTTGTCATCACCGTGAGTCATAATAACCGCACCAATAAGACGCGTCGTAGTACCCCATGATGTCTGATAAGGGTGAACAAGCTTATTTTCTTTATCGGTAAATTGAACCTCAAACGCGCGCGAAAAACCGTCACCAAAGTAGTGTGAAGTGCCGCTTTGTAACGCCTTACCATCATGCATTAAAGCTTCTATTGTGTAGGTAGCCTCAGCACCTGCAAAACGCTCTTTGTCGGTTTTTTGTCCCTTTACCACAGGCATAGCAAGCGCCTCTTCGGCAAAACGGGCGTAAACGTTTAGCATTTGTTCGGTTTCTTGCCTTGCCTCATCTGCGGTAGCGTGTAGAGTATGACCCTCTTGCCACAAAAATTCGCGTGAGCGAAGGAAAGGACGGGTGGTTTTTTCCCATCTTACTACGCTACACCACTGATTGTAAAGCTTTGGCAGATCGCGGTATGAATGAATAATGTTTTTAAAGTGGTCGCAAAAAAGGGTTTCGCTTGTGGGGCGCACGCAAAGACGCTCTTCTAACTTTTCTTCGCCGCCGTGTGTTACCCAAGCAACCTCTGGTGCAAAGCCTTCAACGTGATCCTTTTCTTTTTGTAAAAGACTTTCTGGTATAAACATTGGCATATATACGTTTTCGTGTCCAAGTTCTTTAAACATACCGTCCATAATACTTTGAATATTTTCCCAAATAGCATAACCGTAGGGACGTATAATCATACAACCTTTAACCGATGCATAGTCGATAAGCTCCGCCTTTATACATACGTCGGTATACCATTTTGCAAAATCCTCGTCCATAGAGGTAATAGATTTTACCATTTTTTCTTGTTTAGCCATAATTATCACCAAAATTATAATTTATTCTGTATTATTATAATAGGTATGTTTAGTATTTGCAACAGTTTTATTGCACAAATGAATTAAAATAATCAAGCACACCGGCAGCTATTGCCTTTGCTTTTTGAGTATTTGTGTTATCGTCGCATATTCCCACAAAATCTTGCGGATTTGAAATAAATCCATTTTCGGTAAGAACTACAGGACATGAACTTACACGAGCTAAATAAAAATAATGCCAACCGTTTTTAATGGTTTTGTAAAAATTGGCTTGGGCGTTTCGGTTGTATACAAATTTTGTCGCCTTGTCAGAAAATGCGTTAAAGCACAAAAAACTACCACCGTTTGCCGATGCGCTATTGTTTGAGTCGTGGTGTATAGAAATGCAAAGATCTGGTGCGTGACGACGCAAAAACTCACATCTTTCATCTGCTGACATAGCGGTATCGGTAGTACGGTTCATTATTACGGTAGCACCAAAATTTTCAAGCTCAGCTTTTAATTTAAAAGCAAGCGATAAATTACGTTCTGCCTCTGGATATGTGTCAGGACGTAGGCCCTCGGCACCTATATCTCTGCCACCGTGACCTACGTCAATAACGATTTTTACACCCGTTAAATCATCTTTTTTGCTAACAACGGGCGGATTTAGAAAGCTAAAAACAAGCTGGCCGCTCTGGTTATATTCGGCATTCCAACCGTAAAACGAGCCTGTGGATTTAAGATAAAGCCTTAAAACGCAGCCGTTTTCCGCCGATAAAATCTCTGCCGATGAAAACAGAGGATGATTAGCAAAGGTAAAATCACCGCCTATTGCTTGGGTGTAGAAAAATTTAATATCAATATAAGAAAAAGTCACATCCGATACGGCATAGTCTGGCTTTTTAGGATTAATATAGCTTTGAGGACCAAGCTCTACGGCAAAGGGCGCGCGCCAAAGGGTATCAAAAGTTAGTGTTGAGTGCGTAGCACCTACCTCACTTAGATATAGGTTAATCGTGTTGTATTCTGGCAGTTCGCCCTCATAAATTTTTGAAACGGTTACTCTGTCAGGGTCGGGTGTGTTTTTCTTGGTTATGTATACACGTTTACCGCAACGCAGGTTATAATAACTGTTGCCGCTTTTTGCATCATATATAATGCCACCCACCTTGTAGTCCACAGTACCTTCGGGCAGATAACTGTTTGTGGGTCGCGAGTGGTCGTCTACCGTGTTGCCGTTAAAGGTTTCGGCCTGAGTTGCTACAATTTCAACTATTTGTGTTTTATCAAGCGCCTTATCACGTAGGCATATTATTGATGGCGATGTATAACTACGGCTGATGCCATCGCAAACGCCTGTAAATTTTACACCTCCAAGATTTAGGTCGTTTTCGTTACCTGTTGGCAGGGTAAATGTACCGATAAAGTTGGTAAATTCATCACCCTCATTGTAAGATTGTGGTGAAAGATTTATGGTTTGTCCGCAAAAAGTAGCTGTTACAGAGCTCGAGTCAACACGAGCAAGAGCAACTGCAACAAACGAAGACCCTGCTTCGTAGCTTTGCTTTTGGTATGGTGCGTATGCCTTTATAATCACAAAGCTATAGCGTATAACGTATGTAACGCTGTTACCGTTGTATTCAAAAACAAAAGTATTATCGCCGGCTGTCAGTTCAACATCAATTGAAAACTCGCCGCTTTCAAGACGAAGTACGTCTTGTCCATTTATAGTAAGCGGTTTTAAAGGGTCGCAGGTACCCGTTATTGTAAAATGTGACTCTGAAACGGTGGTGTCAGCAGAGGTAGGAGAGGTTATTACAAGCGGAATTACGGGCTCTTCGCTCTCGCTTAAAACGGGTGACTCAACCACCGAGGAAGACAAGTAAGCGTCGTCAGAAAAAACAACCTTTACGTTGTCGGTTAAAGCAAAAGCCAAAATTATAGCTAAAGCGGCCGAAAGTATGATGCCGCACAAAATTTTAACAAGTGGTTTATGTATTTTTAAAAAGTTTTTCATTTTTGTCCCCAAGTAAATTTAATTATTAAATATATTTTATCATATTGTTTTGTGCTTATCAATATTGCAATTCTAAAATTTTAGTGATAAAATACCGTTGGTGATAACTTTGCAGATAGAAATTCATAAAGGACGAATAGACCTTTCGGGTGAAACCATTTTAAGTGATATAAATCTTAATATAACAACGGGCAGCTGCATAGGTCTTGTAGGGCGTAACGGTTGCGGCAAGACCACTCTTTTGCGTTTGCTTGAGGGTGAACTTTCGCTTGCAAATACCCAAAGCGACGGAGGATTTATGGCCGTTAGTGGTAATCCGCAGATAAGTGCCCTAAACCAGATGACATTTTTAGATGATTCGGTCACCTTGGTAGAGGAAATTCGTAGCGCATACAGCAGTATTTTAAAACTTAAATCCGACCTTGATGATGCTCAACAGGCTATGGAAGCCTACTCTACCGAAGAAAACATAAAAAGATATACCACATTGCTCGATGCTTTTACGCGAGAGGGTGGCTTTTATTTTGAAAAAGAGTATGAGGCGGCAATTAAAAAATTTGGTTTTACCAATACCGAGAAACATCGTGCTTTGAGTGAGTTTTCGGGCGGACAACGCACAAAAATTGCCTTTTTAAAGTTACTCCTTTCGAAACCAGACCTGTTGCTGCTTGACGAACCTACCAACCACCTTGATATTGAGGCGGTTTCCTGGCTGGAAGATTATATTAAAAACTACAAAAAGGCTGTGCTTATAGTATCTCACGACCGTATGTTTTTGGACAATACAGTTAATGAAATTTATGAGATAGAGCACGGAAAAACTACGCGATATGTGGGTAATTATTCACAATTTGTTGTTCAAAAAAGGCAAATGCGTGACCTACAGGCAAAAAATTATGAGGCTCAACAAAAAGAAATTGCGCGTGTTACCGCCACAGCCGAGCGTTTTCGATATAAAGCTACCAAGGCGGCAATGGCGCAAAGCAAGCTAAAAGCTATTGATCGTATGGAAAAAATTGACGCTCCCGACTCTTACGACAACCGCACCTTTAAAGCCACAATAGAGCCTACCGTACAAAGCGCCAAAGAGGTGCTGTCGGCGAGTAACCTTGCTATAGGATTTAACGCCCCACTTGCAACACTTTCGTTTAATGTTTATCGTGGTGACCGTGTGGGAATTATTGGTGGAAACGGTAAGGGTAAATCAACATTGCTCAAAACTTTGGTGGGTAAAATTCCCGCTTTATCAGGAAACTTTAGTACGGGCGCTATGGTAAATATGGGTTATTTTGATCAACAAATGGCGCAAATAAAGGGAAACGAAACGGTGCTTGACAATATGATGTCAGCTTTTCCTGCTATGACCGAATTTGAAGCGCGTAGCGCATTGGGTGCATTTTTGTTTAGCGGAGACGATGTATTTAAAACCATTAATATGCTGTCAGGCGGAGAGCGTGTGCGA